>CACXAG010000286.1 GCA_902765585.1 uncultured Prevotellaceae bacterium | reverse complement strand
ACGCGCCAGCAGTTGGCTAAGGCTCAGCAAGACGAGCAGCGCTACCGTGAGTTGGTGGCTGACGGGGCAGCTCCCTCGAAGATGCTCGACGATGCCACGAGTCAGGTGAAGGTGCTGCAGAAGCAACTGGATGCGCAGATATCATCGCTGAACACCAGCACGCAAGCCCTCGACAAGCAGACGGCTGCTGCCGATGTGCAGAAGGCACAGTTGCAGGATATGTTACGAAAGTGTCACATCATGACAAGGGTACTGTGCTCGAGAAATATGTGGAGCGTGGTGAATTTGTGAGTGTGGGTAAACCGTTGTTTAAGATAGCCGATACTGAGTCAATGCACCTGCGTGCCTACGTCACTTCTGCCCAGTTGCAGAACATCAAGATTGGTCAACAGGTAAAGGTGTTTGCCGACTACGGTGATGGTCAACGCAAAGAGTATGCAGGCACCATCAGTTGGATATCGTCTCGTTCGGAGTTTACACCCAAAACTATCCTTACTGATGACGAACGTGCCGACCTGGTGTATGCTGTCAAGGTGGCTATTAAAAACGACGGTTTCGTGAAGATTGGTATGTATGGCGAACTGAAGCTATGAACGCAATAGAGGTAAAGAACATCAGTAAATCGTACGGCAAGGTGCTGGCGCTCAGCGATGTGTCGTTTTCTGTCGGCCAGGGTGAGGTCTTCGGACTGATAGGCCCCGATGGAGCCGGCAAGACGTCGATGTTTCGCATCCTCTGTTCGCTGTTGCTGCCTGATGCTGGTACGGCGGCGGTAGATGGCCACGATGTGGTGAAGCAGATGCGTGAGGTACGTAGTCGGGTAGGGTATATGCCAGGCAAGTTCTCGCTCTATCAGGATCTCACTATCGAGGAGAACTTGAACTTCTTTGCCACGCTTTTCGGCACCACTGTTGACGAAGGCTACGACTCCATCAAAGCCATCTACTCGCAGATAGAACGCTTCAAAGACCGTAAGGCAGGGGCTCTCTCGGGAGGTATGAAGCAGAAGCTGGCGCTCTCGTGTGCATTGGTACACCAGCCGAGTGTATGTCGATCCTGTGAGCCGCAAGGAGTTATGGGAGATGCTGCTCTTGTTGAAGGAACGGGGAATAACTATCTTGGCTTCAACGCCTTATCTTGATGAAGTGCGCTGCTGTGAGCGTGTCGCTTTTCTGGATCAGGGTAAGGTGCGCGGCATTGGTACTCCCGATGATATTCTCACCCAGTTTGCCAGTATCTTCAATCCGTCAGGCATTGAACACGAGAAGATTGCAGAAGTGAAAGAAGATAACGTCATCGAAGTAGAACATCTGGTTAAAGCCTTTGGCGATTTCCATGCCGTCGACGATATTTCATTCAGTGTAAAGAGGGGCGAGATATTCGGATTCCTGGGTGCCAACGGTGCCGGCAAGACGACGGCTATGCACATGCTGACAGGCCTGAACCAGCCCACCAGCGGAACGGGTAGGGTGGTAGGCTTTGACATCCGCACGCCGAGAATATTCGTCTCTTTGCTGGTATCTACGGCATGAAACCCGACGAGGTGAAGCGTAAGATGGACGAGGTGCTGCGGCAGTTGAAGTTTGAAGACCATCGCGATGACTTGGTGGGTTCGTTGCCCTTAGGTTGGAAGCAGAAGCTGGCCTTCTCAGTCTCGATATTCCACGACCCAGGTGTGGTGTTCCTCGACGAACCCACGGGTGGTGTTGATCCCGCTACGCGCCGCCAGTTCTGGGAGCTCATCTACGACGCAGCCCATCGTGGCATCACGGTCTTTGTGACCACCCATTATATGGACGAGGCGGAGTATTGTGACCGCATCTCAATCATGGTGGACGGCAAGATCAGTGCACTGGGTACACCAGACGAACTGAAACAACGTTTCCACCAACCCGATATGGATCACGTGTTTACCTATCTGGCCCGCCAGGCCACTCGTTCAAGCGATTAAGTGTATGAAACAGTTTATAGCATTTGTAATCAAGGAAACCAAGCATATTCTGCGCGACAAGCGTACGATGCTGATACTCTTCGGCATGCCTGTGGTGATGATGCTGCTTTTCGGCTTTGCCATCACCACTGATGTGAAGAATGTGCGCA
>CACXAG010000285.1 GCA_902765585.1 uncultured Prevotellaceae bacterium | reverse complement strand
CAATAGTGACGTTCATACGCCAGTGGCGGTGGTGTTTGCTGAAAAGACAGACAAGCATCAGGCATTGGCTGTGCTGCTCGATGAGATTGCGCCAGTGGCTTTTGCTGATACGTTGAGTTTTGACCAGAAAACCAGCGGCAGTGAGACGGAGTATGACGGTTATGTGAATACGGTGGCACTCCAGACAACGCATCTCGACAGAGACAGCTTGGTGGTGAAGGACAACAAGGCAGATCCACGAAACTACTATACGTCGCCTTTGGGCTTGTTGGCCTTCCGTCATCACTGGTTCTTCCAGAGTGACTATGTGCCGAGTGTGGCTGAGTTGGGATTGCTCTATAGTACACTTGCGATCGTGAACCCCATCATCGAACGATGTGGTGGGACACCTGTGAACGATCGTGAACCCCATCATCGAACGATGTGGTGGGACACCTGTGAATCGCAGTCCTGAGAATGCAGGTTGTTGGTATTGGACCAGTACGGAGGTGGAACAGAACAAGATGAACCAGGCATGGCTCTTCTCGATGGCCGATGGTAGCCGACATAAGGCACCAAAGACCAACTGTTACAGAGCACGACTAATTGTAGAATATAATCCGTTATAGATATGGGAGGTTGGAGTACAGCATTGAACATGGGCGGGCGAGTAGTACGATTCGCAGGCCATAACCCCAAGACGTTCTTGGGACTGTCGGCAGGATCTGTTGCAGGTTGGAAGTATTTCGTCAATGACGAGTCGCTTTTGGAACAGGCTACGGAGGTAGCCTTGGGTGATGATGCATCGAAAGGCTTGAAGGAGAATGGTGTCACAGGTGGACTGAAAGGTCTCGCCTTTGGTGCCGATGGTGCCGACAAGTCGATTGGCGAGAATGTGGTGGATGGCGTGGTAGGCGAGGGGACCTACGACCATTTCACTCATGCGGCAGGCAATGCCGTTGATACGGTAGAGAACGGAATCCATGCTGCCGGACAGGGATTGCAGAATGCCTATCAGGGTGCTGGCCAGATGGTGCAGGGCTACCAGCAGCAGGCCATCATGCCACAGCAGGGTGGGGGATTGTTTTCTGCACTAAACCCGTTTAACAGCATCGGACAGTTGGCCAACAGCTTCTGGAATGGCGGTTCTGGCATGAGCTTGGCAGCCCTGATACCGGCAGCATTTCTGATGTTCGGCAACTTCGGTTGGATGGGAAAGATCGCTTCGCTGTTCCTTGGCTCTTTAGCCATGAAAAACATGCGGATG
This sequence comes from uncultured Prevotellaceae bacterium, assembly GCA_902765585.1. GTDB lineage: Bacteria > Bacteroidota > Bacteroidia > Bacteroidales > Bacteroidaceae > Prevotella. The sequence goes on along the minus strand of CACXAG010000285.1, from coordinate 2,161 downwards.
CAGCAGACGATAATACCCCAGCAACAGATACCGTATAGTCAGGGCTATCAGGTACAGCCTGTTGAACAGCCTGTGCAGCAGAATGAAAGTGAGGAGAATGAATATACTATAAGAAGAGGAAGAGGATGAACACAAAAGATATATTATTGGAGTCCGCAAGCGGATTCATGATGCCTTTCGAGGCGAGTGAGGAGGAAGAGGTACAGGTGAGCCTGGGCTTTGGTGAGCAGACGCATCCCATGACAGGCGAGCGTTTTCACCATAGTGGTGTGGACTTTGCTGCCCACGACCTGCCATTGTTTGCTTTGGCGACAGGTACGGTGGTGGGCGTCGGAACGGATGCCGTCCACGAGAACTATATCATCACCAAGTATGGCAAGTTTGAGGTGAAGTACGGCCATGTGAGTGAGGCGTATCTCACCTACGGTATGCCCGTCACCGCCGGACAGCAGATTGCCAGAAGTGGCAACTTCCTGCACTTCGAGGTGAGCTGTGAGGGCCAGGTACTTGACCCGATGGAGTTTCTGGCGATGATTTACGGCAACATTGCCCAGCTGGAGGCGATGGGCATTAAGGGAGTGAAGGTGCAGACGGACTACGACGCAGATCAGGAGGAACTGCTGCAGATGATGCTCCGTTGGCTGCCCGTGTATATGAACGACATCCGCTTGGGGCGCTATGTTCCTCCTGCAAGGATGGAACAGTCGCTCAGGAACATCTTCGCACAGTCGGCAGACCGCAGTTACTTTTTCGAGACGATTCCCAACTATGGGAATCCGCTGGGACTGAGCAGTCGGGGTGCACCACTGGCATCGAAGGTGCAGAACCTGCTGATAGGTGATTTCCTGAACTACATGGCCCTGCGTCATGATACCTATCTCTCGACGTGGGGTGACGACGTAAAAAAAAACTTCGTGAGCAGGCAGCAGCCGACGGCTATGTGATAGACCCGTTGGCTGGCCTTCAGGTCGATGTGAAGAGCTTCGATGTGGGACGGATTGCCTCGGTGTATTTCGATTCAGAGGGCAACCGTTGCTGGACGAAGGCCTGGTTTAATGGGCGTGAGAAGGGTGAGCCGGCTATTGAGATAACCCGTAAGCTGGCTATAGCTTTTATCAGTGACCAGATCTCAAAGGATTCCTGGCTCACCCGTTTCTGGCCCAAACAGATGAGTGTCTATCACAAGGCCATCGAGCAGACGCGACAACAGTTGCTGGGCCTATAATATATATATGTATGGATTTGCAGAATTTCATAGATGCGGAGTATTGTATCGACAAATATTTCGATAAGCACCTGACGAAGCGGCTGGACTTCTATATCTGACGAATGCCTTGGCTCCATCGGAGGACTATGCTACGAGTGTGACGCTGAACGTTCCTGCCAAGGACATCGAGAAGCTGGGTGCCGAGATGGCGCGGGACAAGCAGCTGAGCCACGACATCGAGGTGCTGGCAAAGGCTTGGCGCACGGCGGCAGTCGCTCAGGTGGGCGAGGTGCGGTATAAGCAGCTCTCAGAGAAGCTGGGTGGTGATCTTGCAATGGCGTATGTCAACCATCGGCTGACGATGCGGATGGTGGACTATGAGGTGGAGAAGACGCCAATCAAAGGCTCTGTGGATTATATTCTCGACGAAGCCCGTCGCTCGTCGTTGTTGTCGTTTGTCAGTGCGCCGACTACCGAACTGCAGCAGTATATCGACAAGAAAATAGTGGAGCGGTATGATCCAGGACTATTGGAGAAAGGAGCAGGTAAAGCCCTCGGTTCGCTGACGGATTTGACCCTGACGCTGCCTGTTACAGGCGTGAGTTCTTTTGCCGGACTGTCCAAATTTGTGGCGGTTGACTTGGGGCTTGGTTTAGCTGGTGATGCCTTGATGGGAAAATCGGGGCAGCAGATGGATGTCAGTCAGATGGTGAGTGCTGCACTGTTTAGTTCCGATGTGGATGTACTGTCGGAGGCTCGCAAAGAGACGAGGGGTGTAAATCCCTATTCCAGCGAGGTAGTTAAAGCTACCGATAGCCAGTTGGGAAAGAAGATAGTGCATCATTCTGCGTCGCTTTTTGATGCGAAGGAACTGAAGCCGAAGTTAGGTCTTGGCGTTACTAAATTGCCTGAAATACCTGATTATGCTGCCGATTTACGTCGTGCAGGTGAAAT
>CACXAG010000284.1 GCA_902765585.1 uncultured Prevotellaceae bacterium | reverse complement strand
TGTCAATACGGTAATACGGATATACTACAATACCGTATTCGACGCTATCAGCTTTTCAACTTTCTCCTTCGGTTTGCCTTTGCCCCGATGCTTTTTGGGCTCGTCATCAGCATCTTCCTTGGCTTTTTTCTTGCCAAGCTGTTTTTCGAGGGTAGCAATCCTTGTTTTCAGTTCCTTGATCTTTGCCTCGTATTTCAGATTCAGTTTGACGAGTTTTCCGTTATCCTGCCATGCAATAGCGGCTTTCATCACTTCGGCACGGAATTCCTCACTGACTTCGCCCAACTCCTCGAAGCCTACATGATACATGAATCCATCAAGCAGTTTCTTAGGATTGAAATTATTACTGTCCGCTAAACATGAATCCCCATTCTGAACCTGCTTTGTAATCATCAAGTCCAGATAATCAACCTCTTTCCAAGCCCCCTGTTACGCTATTCCGTGGCAGGGGGACTGCTTATGGCCTCCTCAATGGCCACCTCCCAGTCCTTTTCCGGGTGTTCAAGGAACCCCATGACATCGATGTAGCTGACGATGGTCGCCAGGCCTGAAAAACTCCAGGCATGTGTCACTCCTCTCTGTAGCAGCGTGAGCAGCAGGTTGGCGATGAGCGTCACCCATATCTGTATCTTGATGGCGTTGGCACTCTCACCGTAGAAGTATCGCAGTGGGAAGTTCTGCTTGAGCTGTTTGAAGAGCGACTCTATGGCCCAGCGCTTTTTGTAGATGGCCACAATGTCCTCATAGGTCATCTCAAGGTCGTTGGTGAGCAGGCGGATGAGTCTGTGCTTCTTCTCGTCGACGTATGTCACGATGCGTGCCTTGTGCTCTATAACCCGTTTGACCTCTTTTTCCTCGCCGTTTTCGTCCTTTTCCTTCACTTTCACCTCCTTGCGGAACACCACATACTCCTCGCGCCACTGCATCAGCCCCTTCGCGATCATGTAGTAGGTGCTGGATAGCGTCTCGTATGTCAGGTTCTGCTTCATCTTTGTCACGTAGATGACTCCCCTCTGGGTCATCTGCTCGAATTTCTCGTAATCGATGTAAGCCCTGTCCATGGCAAGGATGTCGCCTGCCGTCAGCTTGTCTGGGGAAAGCAGGAAGTGGTCGTGCTTGGCAGCGGATGTGAACTGGATGTCGCACGGTACGCCCTCGTTGGCGTGGATGACGGAGTGCACCTTGATGCCGCCTTTCTTCTTACCCGTCTTCGGATTGCGGCCCACGCCCTTGAAAATGAGGTTGGAGAACAGGCTGACGGTCGTGGAGTCGATGATTTGAAGCCGCTTCATCCACTTCGGCACCTTGTGGGAGGGGCTGTCCGACGAAAGTCTGTCCTTGTAGGTCTGGTACAAGTCCATGTAAATCCTCCCGAAGATTCCCTCATCCCTCCGTGAGTTCGCATCAGAGAGCGTGGAGCGTCGCGGCAGGTCCATAATGCCCAGGTGCTGAAGCTTGCGGCACTCCATCATTGTGGCAGAGGTGATTTCGCGCAGGGAGTCGAAGCGCGAGATGACTGCGTAGATCATCACCGTCAGGTGACACCACGCATTGAACTTCTTCACGTACTTCTCACCGCCGCCATCGCGGCTGACCTGAAGAATTTTTGCCTTGTTCAGGTAATTTAACAGCTGACCCAGTATCGGCTGTCCGAGAAAATGTGTACTTTTGCCCATGATTAGATAACCAAAAGGGCTGATTCTCGTGCGAGAGTCAGCCCAATTTTTCTTCATGCGCATACGTGCGCGAAGACGTCAAAGTTTAGCGGACAGTAATAATAATTTGTGTCAGGCTGGCGGTCTTCGGCAAACAGATGTGGAATATCTGCTCTACGTTTAGTCTGTTGCTTCTTGCTGTTCAGTCTGAATTCACGCACAGCTGCTACTTTGGCTTTTGTAAGTGGCATTGCTCTAAGCTCTGATGGTGAGCAACCTTTAAGCCAGAGACAATAACGTTTCTTTGCGTTGATGAATTCCAACGGGCCGATAAACGGACGTATGTATTTCTTTGCCGCAGGTTCTTGTGAGATAAAAGCGTCAAGTTCCTCTGCCTGTAAAACAAGGTTACCGCCATCCGTTGGGAATGATCCTACGATTGCCTTAGGCACATCGCAAACTGGTTCATGCCGGTCATCGATGATCACTGATGGCGCATCCAGAAGATAAGGATTGATATTGCCTACATGAATCGGTGCCTTGCCCTCGTAAAACAGCCATTTTTCTTTCGTCTCTTTTTCGCTGAATCCGATAATAACACAATGTACA
>CACXAG010000283.1 GCA_902765585.1 uncultured Prevotellaceae bacterium | reverse complement strand
ATTTTTGTGTTTGGCAGCAATCTCAAAGGTATGCACGGCGGTGGTGCGGCGTATATCGCCTACCGCAAGTTTGGAGCCATCATGGGCCAGGGCGTAGGTCTGCAAGGTCAGAGCTATGGCATCCCAACGATGCAGGGTGGGGTAGATACTATCAAGCCCTACGTGGATGAGTTCATCGAGTTCGCCAAAAAGAACAAGAATCTGACGTTCCTTGTTACCCGCATCGGCTGTGGCATTGCTGGATTCACGGATGATGAAATCTCTCCGTTGTTCGAGAAGGCTCACGACGTGGAGAATATCGTGCTGCCACCAGGTTGGTAATATCATAATGAATGGGAAAAATCAGCCGTTTTCGAGATTTTTTTAAAAAATGGCTGATTTTTACTTTGCGGTTTGACAGAAAAGTTGTAATTTTGCGCCATCATTTATCAATAATTATGGTGTACAAAAGCATAATAGGACGAATGGTTCCTATATCAAGGGCAAAGACGAGAAAACCTACAGACAAATCCAGCTTGAACACTTTTACGAGAGTCTTTTGGATGTAGGTATGCCGGAAGACACACCACGACCTGCCAACTGGCGTGAGGCTTTCCGCTTGCTCAGAAAGTATCTTGAAGGGGTTGACGCAGAGCGTCGCGTTGTTTTCCTCGACGAGCTGCCTTGGCTGGCTGGTCCTCAGTCATCGGAAATGATCACAGAACTTGGCTATTTCTGGAACTCATGGGCCGACCGCCAGAGGAATGTCGTACTTGTAGTATGTGGTTCCGCTACCAGTTGGATGCTTGATAACGTCATTCGCGACTACGGAGGTTTGCATGGCCGGATTACGGAAACTATGAGGTTGCTGCCTTTTACGCTGAAGGAATGTGAGATGTACTTCCAGAGTCGTGGATTCCATCTGTCCCGCTATGAAATGGCCGTTGCCTATATGGCCTTCGGCGGCATACCCTATTATCTTGACCGAATAGACAACGAGAAGAACCTGTCGGAGAATATCGACGCCTTCTTCTTCAAGGACACCATGATCGACCAGGAGTTCAAGGATGTATATGCCGGTCTGTATGCTACCTCGGAGCGGTATGTGGATATCGTCAAGGCACTCGGCACGAAATTCTACGGTATGACACGCCGTGAGCTTGCTGAAGCTGTGGGCATTGAACTGGGCGGGACGTTCTCGAAGATACTTGACAACTTGCATGAGTCTGGCATCACCCGCGAATATCCCCGCTACGGAAAAGAGCGCGTCGAGACGGTCTATCAACTGAAAGACTTCTTTTCCATGTTCTACCTTCACTTCATCCACGGGAAAGGTGCTGATGCCGGTAATTGGAGAACCATACAGCGCACCCCGAAATTCTATTCGTGGGCTGGCAATACCTTTGAGATGCTTTGCATTGAGCATCTGCCACAGATAAAGGACAAGCTGCGAATCGCCACCATCAACCGCATGCGAATCGCCACCATCAACCGCAACTACTGCTGGAGAGGTCAGGCACCTAACGGGAAGACGGCTCAGATTGACCTTGTGCTGGAATGGAAGGGTGAGCGCACTGACTACATCTGCGAGATGAAATTCAGCGAGCACGACTTCACCATCGACAAGTCGTACGAGTCAGAATTGGCCAATAAGATTGATGCTTTCCTACATTGCAAGCAGCACACGAAAACCCATTCCATCCAGCTGGTAATGGTCACGACAAACGGTGTGACACATAACGAACATTCGAAGGATGTCAATCAGGAGGTTACATTGGATGATTTGTTCTTATAGTAAGCCGGTAATAAGACTCATAGATATGAACTATAATATAGGAAAGAAACTGCTGTCAGAGAGATTTTACCTGACATGGGCAGGAGAAGAGATGAGTTGGACAGTCCGCATGACACTGAAGATGCGGGATTCCGTTGACGGGGATCTGTTGCGACAGGCTGTGGAACAAGCCCGCCAGCGATATCCATACTATCAAGTGAAGCTCGACGTAAAGAAAGATGATGCTGGTACGGAATATTTTGTTTATGAAGACAATAGCGAGCCGTGGGTGGTCAGCGAAGGTGAAAAGCCTGTGCAACTGATTGGCCCGGAGTCGAACCACCATCTGCTGGCGTTTTGCTATTGGGACGACTGCATCGCCATCGATTTCTTCCACTGTCTGACTGACGGAACGGGGGCCTACAACATCCTTCGCACGTTGCTCTATGAGTATTGTAACCGCCGCTATGATGTGGCTCTGAGTCGTGCGAACGTTCGTGTAGTAAGTGACACTATCAGTCCAGCAGAATGGGAAGATCCTGCCGCTCAGGCTAAGCCCGACAACCTTGCCCCGTTCCAAGTGCCAGAACGCAAACGGTGTATCAATCTGACTACACAGGCTAAGACGGCGTTAAACGAGGCTGTGGAAACCGTTAACATCCTTGTCGAGGAGCAAGAGATGATGAAGTATGTTTCTTCAGGCGACACATCACCAGCTACGCTTGTGTCGCTGCTACTTACCCGTGCCATTGCCCGCCTGCATCCCGACATGACAGAAGGTGTGCCGATGGTGGCACTGGCCATTAACCAGCGTCCTGCCCTGGGCTGTCCGCAAGCTGGCCAGACAATGGCTGGATCGCTCCGTCTGACCCTGAACGACGAGATGCGCGGTATGGATCTTGAATTGCAGCAGACGATATTCCGAGGCATGGTGGCCCTGCAGTCGAACGAGGATAACGTCATTGAGGGCTTTTGGCAGACGCAGAACACCCAAGA
>CACXAG010000282.1 GCA_902765585.1 uncultured Prevotellaceae bacterium | reverse complement strand
CCGTGAGGATGTCCTGCTGTTACAGGGCATTGACTATACTGTGCTGGAGAAGGTGGCAGGTGAGTGTGCCTCACGTGTCTACAATGCCCTGATGCACCAACGGTATGAACCAGGCACGAAGGAGGCCTTCAACGGCTATGTGGCATGTCTGCACCAGCTCTATCTGTTTGGAGCCGCCATGCAGCTAAAGCGGATGGGCTATCACATGACGAAGATGAGTTGATGGCTCTAATGATGCTGGCTACTGCACAGTATCAATGGCTTTCATAGTTCTCAATGGCTGTCTCTATCAGTTTCCTGTCTGCCATGAAAGACCTGTAGGCCGCTTTGACCAAAGTCCATTTCCTCGTCAACAGAGCTACTCCAAGACATTTCTTTATTGTTGGCCAGAAGGCATTGCGGTTGGTACGCATATAGTCTCTGACAATATCCTCGTTGCCGACACCGTATGATTTCAGCAGTGCCATGCTGGCTATTCCTGTCCTGTCTTTGCCTGCCGTACAATGAAAGAGCGTAGTAATGCCTTTGTCTGCATTCTTTCTTAGTGTCTCAACGACTTTATCCAATTGGCTACGGGAATACTCGTCAGTTACAATATCCGTATAGAGGGCATAGAAGTCCGGTATCATCTCCATCAGCTTCTCTGGATGCTTACGGAGATTACGTATGATGGTCATGGGATCTGATCCGGTCTCATGCGTGATGCCGACAGCAGCATCCTTCAACAGAGGAATTTGCAGGTATTCTACTCCTTCAGGTAGCGGATCAGGGAATTCGGCAGATTCCACAGGTGTACGCAGGTCGATGACACATTGGATATGGTATCTCTTGCAGAGTTCGGCACTTTCTGTTGGTGTGAGTATGCTGAGTTTGCCGCTACGCAGAAACAGTCCTTTGGGAATAACGTCATCAATCCCGCCAAGGTCTCGCAGGGGCCTATCTCAGATAATCCTTTGCCTTTCTATCAAGTTCCGACAGTCTGTCAAGAGCTGCATTCAGCGTGTCATCGCGCTTGGCAAAGTGGAAACGGATAAGGTGATGTACGTCCTCGCGGAAGAAACAGCTGCCAGGGACGGCACCAACACTGACATGCTCTGCCAGCCACTCGCAGAAATGGAGGTCATCCTTCACACCATACTTTGAGACATCGAGCAGCACATAATAGGCTCCCTGTGGGTCTGTGAACGTCAGCCCGAATTGTTTCAGACCGTCGCAGAACAGCTGCTTCATGTGGGTATAGTGTGCCTGAAGGTCGGCATAATAGCTGTCAGGAAAGCAAAGACCGACAGTTGCAGCCTCCATCAAAGGAGCAGCAGCACCGACTGTCAAAAAGTCGTGCACCTTCTTCACTCGCTCGATGATTCTTTCAGGAGCTATGACATAGCCGAGTCGCCAGCCTGTGATGCTATAGGTCTTCGAGAGCGAACTACAGGAGATCGTGCGCTCCCACATGCCAGGCAGCGTGGAGATATAAACATGCTTGTGTGGAGCATAGACGATATGTTCATAGACCTCGTCGGTAATCACATAGCCGTCATACTTGATGATGATATCTGCTATCGTCTGGAGTTCTTCTCGGGTAAACACCTTGCCGCATGGGTTAGAGGGATTACAGAGAACCAAAGCCTTTGCCCCATTCCTAAAGGCATCTTCAAGCAGGTCGGCATCGAAGGAGAATGTTGGCGGCACAAGCGGAATATAAACGGGTTCAGCTCCCGTCAGGATAGTGTCGGCGGTATAGTTCTCATAGAACGGCGAGAAGATGGCCACCTTGTCGCCAGGATTCACGACAGTCATCATTGCTGCCATCATGGCCTCCGTACTGCCACAAGTTACCACGATATTCTTATCGGCATCGATGGGCAATCCCGTAAAATGGCTATGCTTCTTGGCCAGTGCCTCACGGAAGTTCTGTGCTCCCCAGGTGACGGCATACTGGTGAGGGCCTGACGGGGCAATCTCAGCCAAGCGACTGGTAATCTCTTTTGGCGGGTCAAAGTCAGGGAATCCCTGTGAGAGGTTGATGGCTCCGTACTTATTGGATATGCGGGTCATCCGACGGATAACAGAATCCGTAAACCCTGCCGTTCTGGTGGATAGTGGTCTCATTGTCCTTCTATTTTTGAGTGCAAAGTTAGTGATTATTCCTCAGAAACTATACTATATGGCCGTATTTCCAACAATCTTTAAGTATCTCATGGGGGATTTCCCCTATTACGATTTAGGAAAAACCACCCCTCAGATTAGGCAAAATCCTTTTGAAATGC
>CACXAG010000281.1 GCA_902765585.1 uncultured Prevotellaceae bacterium | reverse complement strand
GAAGGCTGGCTGCGAGGTGGTAGAGATGGCGGGTGTGATGCCAAACCCTACTATAGAAAAGGTATTAGAAGGTGCCCACACGGCTCGCCAGGAGAATGTCGATTTCATCCTTGGTGTGGGTGGCGGATCTACTGTTGACTACTGCAAGGCCGTAGCCGGAAGTGCCTGGTACGATGGTGACCCTTGGGAGTATTACTTCAAGAACTGGCAACCGATGACCTGCCGTTGGATTCCAGTGGGCTGCGTGCTCACTATGGCTGGCACAGGTTCTGAGATGGACAGCTGTTCGGTTATCTCCAGTCACACGGAGAACCGCAAATTGTTCTATAACTTCCGCAACCAGCAGTATCTCTCGGGCACAGACGACAACACCAGCGACTATATCGCAGAGGGTCTCATGCGCTCGCTCATCGTCAGCAGCCGCAAGGCTAACGTGAATCCTGAGGACTACGAGGCTCGTTCAAACATCATGTGGACAGCCACTTGGGCACTCAACACACTCATCGACCGCGCTAAGGCTACCGACTGGATGGTGCACATGCTGGGTCAGGCTGTTGCTGCCTTTACCGATGCCACTCACGGTCACACCCTCGCTGCCGTCAGCGGTGCCTATTACCGTCTGCTCATCAGCAAGTCACCTGATGCCGTACAGAAGTTCAAGCGTCTGGCAATGAATGTATGGAACGTTTCTGCTGATGGTAAAACTGACGAACAGGTTGCGATGGAAGGTCTTGAGACAATGGAGCAGTGGATGCGAGAGCTGGGTCTGGCGATGAACATCACCGACTGCGGTGCCAAGCCCGAACTGATTGAGGGAATGGCTGATGCCTGCCCCATCTGTCAGGGTGGCTACTACATCTTGAATCGTGACGAAGTAGTACAAGTTTTGAAAGATAGTCTTTAGAATATGAAACAGATATTTCTGTTTTTAACAGCATTGCTGTTCACCTGCTGTTCTTCGGACATTGAGATGAAGGCTGAGACGACATCGGCCAATCATGGCAAGACACTTGTCGCATACTATAGTTATACTGGCAACTGTCGCAGCATCGTGACTGAACTCACGAATCAGATAGAGGCCGATGTAGTTGAAATTACTCCCGTTGACAAAAGTCAGAAATACGAGGAAAATGGCTATGCAATCGGTACGGCTCTCTTGAATGCCATCAAGGCCAATCCCAACGATGCCAGCAGTTATCCGGCCATCGATCCTGTCACGGTATCGCTCAGCGACTATCAGAACATCATCGTTGTTACACCACTGTGGTGGAGCCAGATGGCAGCTATCATGCAGACCTACCTGTTTGGCGCTGGATCGCAGATGGTAGACAAGAGTTTCAGCATGATTGTGTCGAGCGCCAGCAGTGGTATCAGCGGCGTGGTCAGCGATGCCAAGCGACTTGTTCCAGAGACTTCATGGATGGGCGATGCATTGTGGATCAACAACTCGAACCGCAGAAACACGGCCTCGCTTATCGAGGAATGGCTCAAGACATTGAATTTTACAGAAGGACAAACTACAATGCAGCCACGCATGCTTTGGTTGAAAAGTTGCAGCAGGCACCTGTCAGTATAACGCTCAACAGCAGCGGCGGCTTTGAGATTTGGGGCCCATTGGGCTTCTCTCTGCCTGAGAACGATCAGCAAACGACAGCCCAGCCGGGCGATGTCATCCTCTACAACGGCAGTAACCTCTGTCTCTTCTATGGCACCAACTCGTGGAGCTACACCCGCTTGGGCAAGATTGACGGCCTTTCGGAGAGCGAATTGCGCACTTTCCTGAAAGCCGGGGAAAGTAATATCGGCGTAGTCTTGTCGCTGGATAATTCCGCAGCCATCAAGGAGGTGAAGAGCAATGGGTCGGAAGATGGAACCTATTACTCGGTGAATGGTCAGCGGGTACAGAACCCTACACATGGCATCTATTTCAAGAACCATAAAAAAGTTATCCTATGAACGTCAACAAACCTATCAGTCGAAGAAAAGCACTCAAGGTCATGGGCCTTGGAATGCTTGCAGCCTGCGTTCCGACGCTTCCGTCGTTTGGA
>CACXAG010000280.1 GCA_902765585.1 uncultured Prevotellaceae bacterium | reverse complement strand
GTGTTCATCAACATGGGCTGCAAGTTCCAGGATCAGGGCGGCATCACCATTGACGAGGGCGCACTCATCGGACACAATGTCGTGTTGGCAACCATCAATCACGACCTTGACCCAGCCAACCGCCAGAGTATGAGTTATGCACCTATCCACATTGGCAAAAACGTCTGGATTGGAGCCAATGCCACCGTTCTTGCAGGTGTGACTATTGGCGATGGAGCCGTAGTAGCTGCTGGTGCTGTAGTGACCAAGGATGTAGAGCCGAATACCATTGTTGGCGGTGTTCCAGCCAAGGTGATAAAAAAGATAGAAGTGTAAAATCAGTTACTATGTTTGCAGTTAGAAACGCCAATGAGCCGATAGGAGATGGTCCTTAGGCAGATAAATATTCCGCACCGTGAGGTGTAGAGAACCTCTTCGCTACGCTTCGAGAACCTCTACACCTCACGGTGCGTGAAAAGGGGCTGCGCGAAGAAAAGAGGCAGAAATATTTGGTACGATAATAATTGGATTGTATTTTTGTAAGTGCGAACAAACAATATACATTCACAATTAAATACCGTACCAGTATGCAAAGTAACAAAATTTCTTTCAAAGGACAAAAGATTTTCGTAGGAATCGATGTCCATGCTAAAAGTTGGAAGGTGGCGATAGCCCCGGAGGTGGGATTCGTAAAGGGTCATTCCCAGAAGCCTTCCGCGAAAGAGCTCTTTGACTTTTTGAAGAAGAATTACCCGGATGGCGAGTATTTTGCTGTCTATGAGTCGGGGTTCAGCGGTTTCTCTACCTACTATGCTCTGACAGATGTCGGTATTGACTGCATCGTAATCCATGCTGCCGACGTTCCGACAACTCAGTATGAGGAGGTGATGAAAACCGACAGGATTGACGCCGCGAAACTGGCGAGATCACTGAAGGCCGGCCAACTCAAGGGCAATTATGTCCCTGAGAAGCAGTACATAGATGACCGATCTGTAGTCCGCATACGCAGAACGATACAAAAGCAACTCAGCGGATACAAATCGAGGGTCAAGCATCTGCTGCATTGCCATGGCGTGGAAATGCCCGAGAGGTTTTCAAAGATACAGACTCACTGGTCCAGGGCGTTTATCACGTGGCTGATGAATGACGTGAAACTTATGTCCGACACTCGCACATCGCTCGATCTGCTTATCAGACAGGTGGAGGTCATCAGGGGCACGCTATTGGAGGCAACACGCCAGCTGCGCAAGATGAGCCAGACGGAAAGATACAAGCGTAGGCACGATTTGCTAAGGACAATTCCAGGAATCGGCCCCATCGTTTCCATGTGCATCCTTACTGAGGTGTGCGACGTGAAGCGGTTCCACAACGAGAACGAGTTTGCCGCCTATCTCGGACTGGTGCCCACCAGCCACAGCAGCGGAGAGAAGACCGTACATGGCGAAAAGACTTTCAGAGGAAACAAACAGCTTGGTCCGATGGTTGTCGAGGCTGCATGGGTTGCCATTGGCTGGGATGCAGGACTCTCTCCAACATCATCTTCTCCGTCCTGAAGAACGAAAAGGAATATGTACCATACCAAACGGGTAATTGACATACGGATTATCAGACAACTTCACAAGACGACTCCTGCTAAATTCTGCGGTACCGCTACGGTGGTGTCCCCTTAAATCAGATTGTTGCGTCTTACTATATATTCTGAAGAAGTAAATTGATGGGCGGACCATGGGAACCGCGTCATCTCATAGAAGTTTGTCTGGTAGGTCTGTTGTCGGTAGTCATTCAGCCCCCAACGCAACTGCGTTGGGTTGATAGCTACGCCCTCTTCAAAAGCCATCGTACTAATGGACTTCACGCTAAGTGATTGATACAGAATAGTTAATAAACAATAAATATTTTCCAATTATTTGGATAGCAACATAGAGGAATTTAGGAATGGATATAGTGACAGAAAGACTGATATTAAGAGCTTGGCGTGAAGAGGATGCTGAGGATTTATATGGCTATGCGAAATCTCCACAGG
>CACXAG010000279.1 GCA_902765585.1 uncultured Prevotellaceae bacterium | reverse complement strand
TCTTTTTGGGGTGCTTTACATCGTTTGCGGCATCAGCGACATAGCCGACGGGTGGCTGGCTAGGAAACTGAAGTGCGTTACCAGGACTGGAGCATTGCTAGATAGCGTGGCAGACATCTGCTTCGTAGCATGTTGTGCCTGGAAGCTCCTGCCGATACTCGAACTGCCACAATGGCTATGGTTGTGGGCAGGAGTAATCGTCGCGATTAAAGTCGTGAATCAGCTTTCAGCACTTGTGATGTATGGGCGCTGTTGCTTCCCTCACACCCTCGCGAACAAGTGGGCGGGATTCCTGCTATTCATTACGGTACCCATGACATTGTGGTCTATCGCCCCCATCTCAATAGCTGCAATCGTAGCCACATTTGCTGCTATACAAGAGGGACATTTCATAAGACGGAACGCTCCCCGCCAAACGGGGAGGTGGCTTCCGCCGGAGGGACAATGAAACTATATTATATGATATGAGAAAGATAGTAACTATAGTTTGTGCATTGATTGCTACATCGTGTTTGGGCCAAGACCTAATATGCGACAGTACCAGCTATGGTGCGTGCATCATGCGTGATGGCTCTTTTGTTGGCATTAATGAAAACGAGCATTTTGCCATGCACAGCGTGATGAAGTTCCCGCAAGCATTATGTGTTGCCGATTACCTGAATCGGAAAGGGCTGGATCTCGATGACACTATCGTTGTCGATAAGGCAGACCTGATGCAAGACACATGGTCGCCAATGCTAAAACGGTTTGAATGCAAAACGACCTTTTCGTTTGCGGAACTACTGGAATTGTCTCTCGGACAGAGCGACAATAATGCCAGCGAACTCCTTTTCAAGTTTTGCGGCAAGCCCAAAGCGGTAGAGAAGTACATGAGAAAACTTGGATTCCACGATATCCATATCCGTATGACAGAGGAACAGATACACAAGAATCCTGCAAAGGCTATCGAAAATAGTTCCACCCCCGCCGAAATGGTTCGTTTGTTCGAGTGGTTTTATCATCATAAAGATGACAACCGATATCTGACATTTATCTGGAAGGCGATGGCAGACTGCTCAACAGGACTGAAACGAATCCCTGCAGCGATATCCGCAGATGCTCGTATCGTACATAAGACAGGTACGGGATTCCCATCTGCTGAAGGATTGCAAGACATGAACGATGCAGGTATCATTCTCATGCTTGATGGAAGCCACGCCATTATCGCCGTTTTCACCACGAATTCATCATCTGAGGCAGTGATAGCAAATATTACCAGACAACTGTTAGACACCATAATAAAATAAGATGAAAAGACCTGTTCGCTCTGGATGAGGCATTCGAAGCCTATGGCATCCGGGAAATCATGCATCAGATGGTATCAGGACATGTTTGGATGCTGTATGCCCTGACCATCGGTCTTGTCCTCGCTTTCTGCCTGGCAGGCCTTTATGCCCTCTCTGCCACTGGCGACATCCGTCGCTTGCCCTTAACACGTATGGCAATCATTACCATTGTTGTGCTCTATAGCCTTCGTGCTCTGGCTGGAGGCATTAGCTGTATCAATGATTTCACCTGGCTACCCATTTGACATGGGGCGGCAATACAGATTTCTATGGCTTAGGTTGTGCTAAACCCCATTCGTCACAAATCGATGCTGTTTATCCCAGGAATTTGGAATAATCCGCTAGTATCAGTACTTTTGCAGCGTCAAAACCATTAAAGAGTAACAGAATGAAACAGAAATTTTGTCAGAGTTGCGGCATGCCGCTAACAGATGATGTCCTCGGCACCAATGCCGACGGAAGTAAGAACGAAGATTACTGTATGTACTGCTATAAGGACGGACGTTTCTTGCAGGACTGCACGATGGAGGAGATGATTGAGCATTGCGCTCAGTTTGTTGGTGCAGTAAACGAGGGCTTGGAAAAGCCGATTACCAAGGAGGAGTACATTGGGATGATGAAGACGTACTTCCCTCAGTTGAAGCGTTGGCGCCAAACGCTGGATGTGAATAACGATGAAACGATGAATACTAATCCCGCTTTAGCAGGCGTTAAAGAACTCATTGCACAGATGACCGACAAACAGCCCATCGCTTACATCTCATCAGTAGACCAAGAAGGATTTCCTTGGACT
>CACXAG010000278.1 GCA_902765585.1 uncultured Prevotellaceae bacterium | reverse complement strand
TGCAGGATTTTCGAGAAGGAAAATCCACAGTTACCTATGCGTGTGGATCATGGTATGACCTTCACCGACGTTCCTGGTGGCATCATGGATGAGAGCAGCCACGGCCACAATGCCGGCTACACCCTGCTTGGTCGTATGTTCGCACTGGGTCAGGTACAGGGCATCCTGGCTACCGTCGACCGCGAACTTGGCATCGAATACAAACAACCCGGTTTTTTTGATTAATTAAGTCTTTAAGTCCTATAGTCCGTTGCAAAAAATATTAAATTATGAAGCTTAATGACATATTTAGCGGCAATTATAATGCTGCAGAGTGGGAAGCCAAAGGCTATCAGCTTCCTAAGTTCGATATCAAGGCTGTTCGTGAGAAGACAGCCAAGGAGCCGACATGGGTACACTTTGGTGGTGGCAACATCTTCCGTGCCTTCCCGGCTGCTATCCTGAACGATGCCCTGAACACAGGTAAATACGACCGAGGCGTCATCGTGGCCGAGACTTTCGACTTCGAAGTCATTGACAAGGCATACGCACCTTACAACAACCTCTCGCTGCTGGTTTCGCTGCAGTCGACAGGTACTATCGAGAAGAAGGTGATTGCCTCGGTGACTGAAGCCCTGAAGGCCGACCCTCAGTTTGAGGACTGGAACCGACTGGTGGAAATCTTCAAGAATCCAAGTTTGCAGATGATTTCGTTCACTATCACCGAGAAAGGCTACACCTATAACGAGGCCGACCTGGCCCGCGGCTTGAAGCCCCTGTTCGCCATGGGTAAGGTGTGCGCCTTGTTGCTGGAGCGCTACAATGCCGGACAGATGCCACTCACCGTGCAGTCGATGGACAACTGCTCGCACAACGGTGACAAGGTGAAGGCTGGCGTCTTTGCCTATGCCGAGCGCTGGGTGAAGGACGGACTGGTGCCTGCAGCCTTCCTCGACTACCTGAAGGACGAGACGAAGATTACCTTCCCCTGGTCGATGATTGACAAGATTACACCCCGTCCCCATGAGAAGGTAAAGGAACTGCTGGCTGCGGACGGTTTCGAGGACAACAACTATATCGAGACCGAGAAGCACACCTTTACCGCTCCCTTCGTCAATGCCGAGGAGGTGCAGTATCTGGTTATCGAGGACAACTACACCAACGGCCGTCCCCCACTCGACCTAGGCGGTGCCCTCTATACCACCCGTGAGACTGTCGACAAGGTAGAGACCATGAAGGTCACCACTTGCCTCAATCCCTTGCATACCGCTATGTCTATCTATGGCTGCATGCTGGGCTACACGCTCATCAGCGCTGAGATGGCTGACGACGACCTCCGCGCCTTCAGCCCAACCCCTTCATGCCCGACGCTCCCCAGCGCATCGCAATGGACACCTCGCAGAAGCTGCCCATCCGCTTTGGCGAGACGCTGAAGAAGTATATTGCTCGCGGTCTGGACAAGTCGAACCTCGTGCTCATCCCCCTCACCCTGGCTGGCTACGCCCGCTACCTGAAGGGCATCAAGGACGACGGCACACCTTTCGACTGCTCGCCCGACCCCATGCTGGCAGAACTGCAGGCCATCGTCGCTCCCTTGGAGATTGGCAAGGCCAATCAGGACTGGAGTCCCCTTCGCAAGCTATACACCCGTCAGGACGTCTTTGGCCTCGACCTTTACGAGGCTGGCCTTGGCGACCAGATTGAGGGCATGGTGAAGGAACTCTTCGCTGGCAACGGTGCCGTCCGCCAGACACTCCACAAATACGTCGCTTCCCGCTAACCCGTATACAATAAAACGGCGGAAAGTGCGTTAATAACATTGATGGACTTCAAAAGAAGTATTTTATGGTTGTGTCTGCTGCTGTCGTCAATGACAGCGGCAGCACAATCTTTTACGCTCAGCGGCAAGGTGGTGGACGAGGACGGCAACGCCATTGAACTGGCTACCGTCAGTTGTCTGGAGCAGGGTGCGGTAACGATGGCTGACCTGAAAGGTGAGTTCTCGCTGAAACTGCACTCGTCAGACTCGGTGGTCATCAGATTCTCGATGGTAGGCTACCAAACACGCAGCCGTGTGCTCCGCAAGCCCAGAGGCAACCAGCGGCTTCAGGTGACGCTACACCCGATGAAGGCTCTGGACGAGGTCGTGGTGACGGAACGACGGCGTCAGACTACGTCCACGCAGGAGCTGGACACGAGAGACCTGAAGCAGAACCCAACGACGAGCGGCAATGCCGTAGAGGAACTGATACAGCAACAAGCGGGTGTGTCGAGCCATAACGAGCTGTCGAGCCAGTATAACGTGCGCGGTGGTTCGTTCGACGAGAACTCCGTATATATAAATAATGTGGAGGTATACCGTCCGCTGCTCATCCGTAGTGGTCAGCAGGAGGGCTTGAGCGTCATCAATCCCGA
>CACXAG010000277.1 GCA_902765585.1 uncultured Prevotellaceae bacterium | reverse complement strand
GACGACTTCGTTCAGCGTAAGCTCTTTCCACGTCTTCCTTTCCATCAGGATAACGGGCAGGTCTATCTGTCGGTTGCGACCGATGTTCTTCAAGTGGTATGACAGGTAGGCCGTCTCGAACTCCGGATGCGTCACCCTCAAAATCAGCTGTTGCGGCACACGGGGCATGTCTCGCTTCACCCAAATGGTGTAGCCGTCGAGTGCCATGGCCATCAGCGAGTCTTCGATGACGGTGCTGTCGGCACGCATCAGCGTCACCGTCACATCGGGTATCGCCTGGCGGGTGAACGCATTCTTAATCTGGCCGGTCAGGGTGACGGTTTCTTGTGCCGATGTCGTCGCAGTGACGAGGGCGAGGATAATGGTGATGACTTGTCGCTTCATATTGTTCTATTCCTTTTCGAGTGGCTGATACACATGCGCTTTTGTCAGCAGGGGATGACCGTCAGCAAACGCGAGCTGCTGACCGCCCAACTCGAACACTTCCATGTGGCGGATGCTGCCGCCCAGAGAGAGGTTACCGCCATTGAGGTCGGGCACGTGGAAGAAGGGATTCTTGGCATACTGGCGGTTGCCATACACATCGTTGCGGTGCTTCAGCAGTTTGGCGTATGGCATGCGTTGCACGTCAGGGTTCTTATCCGGTGCCGTGATGGGCGTATACTCCTGTCGTAATTCTATGAGGCAGAAGGTGTGTGCCTCATTCTCCGCCTTTACTATCAGCCCAGGCAGGCCGCGCAGCCGCCATGGCCCTGCCGACGACGGAATCTCCTCGGTGTAGCACACGTGCCACTCCACGCCACGAAACTTGCAGGTGGCTGTCTGGCATAGGTAGCCGCCGATGGTCAAAGTGTCATCCGTCAATGTCCACGCAATTTCAGGTGTCGGCTCACAGCCCTCGAACTCATGCGGGAAAATCCAGTCGCGCACAGTGGTCTGCCCGTTGGGGTAGCCCGTCCACACCGTCGGCATGTGCAAGTACGCCTCCTGATGTGCTGCCATGATGTCTTCTTCCTCTTCCATGTCCATTTCTTTGTAGGCCAAGAGTGGCATCGACTTCACTACAGTCCGTCCAACCTGCACTGCCAGTTGCATCCTGTCGGTGATGTCCTGTCCCTCGTCGTTCTGCGTCCTGCACTCATAGTCATAGACGGCCACAAACTGTGTTGAGTCGATTCTCTCGGCCTGCGCTCCTATCGTCAGCGCGAGGGCCATCATGGTTGCTAAAATCTTTTTCATTGTTCTATTCCAGTTCCAATGGTTGATATACGTGGCTTTTCTGAGGAATAAGCATATGGTTGGCAGAATAGTAGACAACACCATTGACTCTCATTTCGCCAAAATCGTCCGGTTCTTCCGCTACATAGTAGGTTGGTTCTTTCGCATAGCGTGGATTGCCTTGTAATTCGGGATGGTCTAAAGTCCCGATGCCCCTCACCTCGTTCTTTGTTCCGTACAGTTCGAAGCAGTGAATACCCTCGCTGTCTTCGGCCTTCACAATCAGTCCCGGCAGTCCGCGCAGTTTCCACGGGCCAGCCGACGAGGGCATTTCCTCCGTGTACCATACCGTCCACAGCTTGCCATAGAGTTTGCCCGTGGCCCGATGGCAGAGTAGTCCGCCGATGGCCAGCGTGTCGTCGTCCAGCGTCCAGTCCACTTTTGCCAACGGTTCTTTAGTCAGGTAGCGGTAAGGATATATTGGTTCGAGAGCAGTGACCTCCGATTTCTCCACGTCGGTCAACACATTCTGATGATGCATGATGAAAGCATTCATCATTTCAGAACTTGCCCGGCCGTCACGGTTATAAGCTAATACAGTGGTGCAGTACGTGGCACGGGTGCCCACCAGCAGAGCCAACCGCAGCGAGTCCGTGACGTTCTGCCCCTCGTCGTCCTGCGTCTGAATGGTGTAATTGTAGAATGCAACAAACTGGGTTGAGTCGATTCTCTCGGCCTGCGCTCCTATCGTCAGCGCAAAGGCCATCATCATCACTAAAATCTTTTGCATGTTGATAAATGTTTTTATGGGGTTATTTACTTCTTCTTCGGATTCTTATTCCAGTGGTACACTAAATGCGCCATGACGTAGTGCGGGAGGGAGCGGTACCACGTTTCGGTGCGGCCTTGGGCGTTCACGGTGTACTGGGTGTTGCTGAGTTGGTGCAGCAGGTCGAAGGCTTCGATGCGGGCGATGAGCTTGCCCTTGAAGAACGGCTGGCTGATGGAGGCGTTCAGCACGAAATCGTCGGTGTTCAGTTCGCTGCTGCCATAGCCGCGACGGCTGTACATATTGCCGTCGGCAGATAGCGTGGTGTTTAGGCGCGGCAGGGTGTAGCGGGCAGAGAGGCCATAACGGTAGTCGAAGGCGTTCAGCGTCTCGAAATCAACCATCTGTCCCCTGCTGTTACGCCAGCGG
>CACXAG010000276.1 GCA_902765585.1 uncultured Prevotellaceae bacterium | reverse complement strand
CGCCGTCGGTCATCTTGGAACAATCCATCAGGATGGTGACCTCGCTCTGATAGCCCATCACCTTCTGCGTCAGCGTGTTGCGGGCAGTCTTGAAGTCGTCAGCCTTCAGAGCGTGAAGGGTTAGGGCTCCCCGATGCTCGGTCAGCGACCACGCCTCGTTGACGGGATTGTGGTTCCACTGCCATTGCGGCGAGAGGGTGGGAGACTCGAAGTCATCGCTGGTCTGTGGCAGGAAGGCCTTGGACGATGCGATAGGCTTGGACCATACCTTGACGGGTTCGCCAATGCCGTTGCGGTCGATGTCCACGCCGATAACGGGCCAGTCGTCGTGCCAGTACATGGGTTGCAGGTGTACCACGCGTCCTAAGGCACCGTCGTGCTGGAAGTGGTAGAACCACCAGTCGCCCTGCGGGGTGTCGACGATGGCGCCCTGATGCGGACCATTGACGCTGGTGGAGCCTTGTTCCAGCACCACCTTCTTCTCGTAGGGGCCGTAGATGTTCTTGGCACGAAGCACCGTCTGCCAGCCCGTACCGACACCACCCTCTGGAATGGACAGGTAGTACCAGCCGTTGCGCTTCAGGAATTTCGTGCCCTCAGCCACGGGACCCGTATAGACCGTCTTGCCGTCGTCCAGCAGCGACCGTCCGTCGGCACTCATCCGATGGACGATGATGGGACCGGCACCATGCTGGCTGCGCCCGAGATAGGCCTGGCCGTCCTCGTCCCAGAAGGGGCAGGGGTCTTCCCATTTCTCTACGGCCTTCAGGCAGTGCAGCTTGCTCCACGGACCTTCTGGACGTTCGGCCTGGGTCATGAAGAGCCCTTCGTGGGGCATGCAGAAGAAAATCCAGAACTTTGCGTCGTGGTAGCGCAGGGCTGGTGCCCACGAGCCACCGGCATAGCGCTCGTTGGTGTCCCAGCCAGGCATGTCGAAACGGTCGTACACCTGTGTGACGATGTGCCAGTTTACCATGTCGTCCGACTCCAGCAGCTGCATGCCGATGAAGTGGAAGTCGCTGGCCACCATATAGTATTTCTCTCCCACGCGGATGACGTCGGGGTCGGAGTAGTCGGCATTAAGCACAGGGTTGATGTAGGTGCCATTGCCCTGGTCACCCCACGCTATTTGCGCCCCTGCGGGGCTCATGAACAAATAATAAATAAGAAATAATAAACTCAACAGCCAGCGTCGCTTCATATTTCTTCAAACTACTCTAATTTCTTAACTCTTTTAACTTCTTAACTTCTTAACTAATTAACTAATTAACTTATTAACTTCTAAGCATCCTACGGCAAGGGTTGCAGCCCCTCCCAGCGGACGTTCCACTGGCCGTTCTTCGGGAAGCCGGGATTCTTCTCCGTACAGCCGTCCCAGCCAGCACACATCATGGCAATGGCCGTCAGCAGACCGCCGTTGCCGGGCAGATAGCAGCGCATAGTTGTGGCCGTTGGGCAGGTAGGTATTGGTGCGCTTGTCCATCAGCAGGGCGCTGACGGCATTCTCCGGCACACCCAATCGGGCGGCATTCATGGCAACCATCGGATAGTCCCAGCCCCAGGTCTTGTCCCAGTTCCAGTTGTCCCATATCCACTCCTGGGTGTGCTTCATCACCTGCGGGTCGACGAGGCGGCTCTGCGGGAAAATGCCCACGGCACCGAGTACGGCGGGATGGTCGCTGATGAGCGCCAACGTCTTGTAGGTGTCGGGTGCTGACTCGGCGGCGAGATAGCGGTTGTCGCTGTCCTTGGCCAAAGGCGAGAGCTTCTGGATGATGTCGTCCCACAGGGCAACGCGCTGTAGTCCGCGGCGCTCGCGCCACTGCTGGGCTACCTGTAGTGCCCAGTGCCAGTAGGACAGTTCGAAGGGAGAGTTGTAGGTTTCCGAGGCCTTCAGCGTCTCCTGGGCGGGAATCATACCTTTTAATAGATAGCGGTCGTTGGCCTTGTCGTAGGTGGCGAAGTCAGCCATGAACGTTGCCGTTTCGTCAATGAGGCGACCGTAGCGCTCTAATAGAGGTGAGGGGTGAGTGGTCAGAGGTGAGAGATGTGCTGCTTCGCTTCTGTATAGCAGCTCAGCGAGATAGATGAGGTGAGGCTGTTGCCAGATGAGGAAGCTGCCCACCTTTGATGGGGCTTCTTCGCCAGAGCGGTCGGTCATCTTCATCCAGCGGATGCCCTGGAATCCCTGGCGCATAGCTATCTCGCGGGCTTTCGGCTCCACGGTCTCGTACCAGCGCAGCGTGCGGTCCAGCAGGTTGCCGTGGTTCCAGAGCGGCAGCCAGGCCTGGTGCCACCAGATCATCTCCATGTGGAACTTGCCAAACCACGAATTGTACGTCAGTCCTGTCTCCTGTGGCGGCGTGCTGGCAGCACACTGGGTGGCCAACAGCCACTGGCTCAGCACCACACGGCGCTCCAGTTCCTTGGATCGTTTGTCCTTACACTTGGAGAAGTCGACGGCAGCTCCTGTCTGCCAGAAGTGCTGCCAGTGTTGGGCGGAGGATTGGAAGGTGGGTATGGTGGGTGTAGTGGGAACGGTGGGTACTGTGGGAGAAAATTCGCAACTGAAAGTCAGCTGGTTGCCCTCGGACTCCAGCACCCAGTAGTTCTTGCTCTTTTCACGTAATAGCGCCGGTTCTTCCCAGGTCAGTGATACGTAGTATACCGTCTCGTCGATGGTGTGCTTCAATATAGCGCTGTGCTCCGTCTGGGTTACCAATTCTGTCTGGTGGCTGTCGTTGGCCGTCCAGTTGCAGGCATCATCGCAATGGGCACCCGTTGGGTAGGGGAAACGGAGGTTGATGGCTGCCCCTTTGCCTTTAATCTGGCTGCTTACCAAGTCGCGCTCCGGATGACAGGTCTGGCGGGGCTTCTGGATGTCGGTGGGTTTCAGACCCTCTATCTCCAGTCCGATGCAGCCTAAATGCAGGCGGTGCGGATTGCTGCGGTACCAGTCGGCGGCAGCCTTCGCGCGTCCCGTCTTGGGTTGGGTGGCATACAGTTCGCGGTGGCCGTGGCCGAAGTCGTACATCCAGTACGACTCCTCGATGCGGTACTGTTCGGGGTTGCTGAAACTGTGCCAGCCCCATTCGCTCTGGGTGCCCAAGGGCACACCATTACGGTAGTATTCGGGGAAGGTCTGCAGGCCCGTGATGTCGGTGGTGAACGCGAAGCCGCCATTGCCCACGCTGAGCGATGCCAGCGTGTCGACGGTAGTGATGACGGGGTTGTTGCGGGTCACGAGTGCCTTGCGGTCGATGGGCCTGTTGGCTGCTGTGGCTGTCAGGAAGAGACAGGCGGCGAGGGTTAGTAGGTGGGTCATTTTTTTGTGGGTGTTGTGGGTGTTGTGGGTGTTGTGGGTGATGTGGGTGATGTGGGTGATGTGGGTGTTGTGGGTGTTGTGGGCCTACTTTGCCCACTATACCCACCATACCCACTAGACCCACCAGAAGAATATCCGTTGCGGCGTTGCCAGTCTTTGCGGGCCTGGTACATCTGCTCTTTGATGCCGCCTTTCTTGATGAAGTCTTTCTTGAGCCATTCTATCAGTCCTACGATGAGCGTATCGCACTGATGAATCAGCGTGATGGCGATATTGGCTATTGCCTCGTCGCTGCGCGAGAGTATTTTTTCGCGATAGATGGCTGAGTCGAGATGCTTTTCACAGAAATCTCTGGTTTGCAGGTAGCGCGGATCCTTCGGTCCCCAATGCGCAAGGCCGCGGACACGCAAGTAGTCCTCGTAATCGAGCAGTAGCTCGTGTAGCGAGGCCCGGTTGACATTCGTCAGCTTCAGCTCCAACTCCTTGGATGTTACACCGTCGATGTTGCCTTCTGCCAGGTTTTGTTTGCCCGAGCGTGCTGCCTGCACCATCTGGTCGACAGTACGGTCGTTCTGCCTGAGATACTTGTGGGCAAAATAGTAGGTGACATCATAGATGCACTCAGCCTTTTGAAAGCATTTTAACGTACGGTAGGTACGCCCTTGGGGAAGAAAGCAGTCGTCGGGTGTGTTCATTGCTGTTCTAAGTAGTTTGTTTTGCAAAGGTAAGGATTAATTCTTAAACATCCAAACAATTCAGAAAGAAAAAGCAGAGCCCCTCTGTGGGAACTCTGCCTTGATATGAATAGGTGCTCTGGCTTACTTCAGAACCACCTTCTTGCCGTT
>CACXAG010000275.1 GCA_902765585.1 uncultured Prevotellaceae bacterium | reverse complement strand
GGTCGTGAACGAGTCCGTGCGCAGGATGCCGTTCAGCGTCGCCATGCCGTTGCGCTGGTAGAGGTATTCGCCCTGCGGAGGCGCACCGCCGTCGAATCCGCTAAACAGGCTTGTGGCGCGGGTGCTCACGTCCGAGCCGCCGAAGTGGTCGTACATGTCGGCTCGTGCAAAGCCCTTGTAGTTACCACCCTTCACCGAACAGATGGTCTGGAACTTGTTCGTGAACATCATGCCCGTCAATCCCAGCAGGGCTTGCAACTTATCGTTGCCGCTCCTGTCCGAACGGCTTGAACTTCGCCTTGTTCGACAGTTTGATGTTCATCGACACCTCGTTGCTCGGCACGTCCTTCTCCACCCGTCGGCTGTGGTGATTGCGCACTATCTCCACCTGCGTCACGTAGTCCGCCGGGATGTTCCTCGTCGCCAGGTTGTACTTGCCGCCCAGCATGTCCAGCCCCTCGATGTTGAACTGCGAGATTGGCTTGCCCATGTAACTGATGCCGCCGTTCTGCGACACGTCCACACCCGGCAACCGCTTCAGTCCGTCCTCCAGCGTCACGTCGCCCTTGCCCAGAAACGACGCCAGGTTATGGCTCAGCGTGTCGCCCCTCTGCCGCAGCGGGTCAGGCTTCACCGTCACCTCCTTCAGCGAAACTGCCTTCGGAGTGAGAATCATGTCCATCTTCGTCACCCGCTCCTTCAGCGTCACCCGTTCCGACTCCTTCTCATAGCTGATGTGAGTGAACTGTAGCGTCACCTCGCCGCTGGGCGCATTCTTCAATTCCAGCGCATACTCGCCCTTCGCATTCGTGCTGGTGAACGCCAGCGTCTTCGTGCCGCTCACCATCTTCACGATGACATCACTCACGGGCTTCTGCTGCAGGTCTATCACCCGCCCCGTCACTTTCACCTGCGCCGATGCCGACGCTGCCAGCACTACATATAATATAATGTATAGGAGTCGTTGCATTATGTTCTATTTCAGTTCCAATGGCTGATACACATGCGCCTTGTTATTCACATACACGTTGTTGACAAGTATTCCCTCGGTATCGTGGGTGACGTCGGCGGTACTGAGGTCGCCAACGTAATACTTGGGATTCTTCAAGTAGAGTCTGTTGCCAAATGTCCTGATGCGGTTCTTGATAAGCTTCGCCTCAGTAGTCTTCACGGTGATGGCATTCGTCTCGTAATAGATTGGCGAGGCTTTGCGCTGAATGTCGGCAATCGTGAAGCGGTGGATGCCGTCAGCCTCTGCTTCGAGTATCAGTCCTGGCAGTCCGCATAGTTTCCACGGCCCTGCCGACGTGGAGATGTCCTCGCTGTAGTGCACCGTCCACTTCCTCCCGTGCAATTGACACGTGGCTGTCTTGCACAGATAGCCGCCGACGGTCAGCGTATCGTCAAGGAGCGTCCACTTGATGGATTTCCGCTCCTCGCAAGTCTCATAGGGCGTCGGCACGATGGCATCTCGCACCGTCACCCTGCCATCGGGGTAGTTCGTCAACACCTCGGGCATAAAGCAGAACGACTCTGCCCTCAGCAGGGGCAGCTCGTCGGGCGTAAAATAGTCATAGCCTTCCGTGTCTTCGCGGAACTTCCGATAGGGGAAACTGCGCGTGCAGTGCTGTCCCACTTGCAGGCACACCTTCATCCTGTCCGTCACCGCCTTGCCGTCCGCGTCCTGCGTCTGACACTCGTAGTCGTACACCGCCACAAGGCTCGACGTGTCGATACTGTCCTGATGGATTTTGGCTGCAATCATCGCCGCCATCATGGCATCCATACCATCCCTGCGCTGCTATCGTCAGCGCGAAGGTCATCATCATCACTAAAATCTTTTGCATGTTGATAAATGTTTTTATGGGGTTATTTACTTCTTCTTCGGATTATAATTGAATCGCCATTGCACTCGCAGCATGGCATAGCTTGGCATGGAGCGTTGCCACGTGATGGTGCGCCCCTGAGCATTGACGGCATACTGCGTGCTGCGACGGTTATGAAGGATGTCGAGGGCATCGGCATACACCACGAGCTTTCCCTTCAAGAACGGGCGCGACAAAGTAGCATTCCATATCAGGTCGTCGGTGTTGAACTCACTGCTTCCGTAGCCTCGGCGGCTGTACATCGTGATGTCGGTTTGTGCCGTGAGCTTGAGCAGTGGGATGGTATATCGGGCGTTCATGCCGTAACTGAAGTCGGCAGCATTGATGGACTCAAACACATCGAGAGCCGACACCGTGTGGCGAAGTGTCAGACTGCCGGAAGCCTCCATGCGAAGCTCTTTCCTGCTGAAGGCAAACGATGCTTTGTCGTTTATCAGCGTGGTATTCACCTTGCTCAGCATGGCTTGTGTGGAACCATCCACAGAGGCAATATCCACTGAGTGCAGGAAGCTTGCACTCGCTCTGTTCTCAAATTTGAAGCATTGTTCTTTGCCAAACGATATGCTATAGTTAGCATCGCCCTTGATGTCCCAATTGCCGTTCACATTCTCCGGCCTGTAGGTGTAAACGCCTGTAGTGGGGTTGAACGTGAAGCCGTTGGCTATCTGGTTGCCGTAGATGTTGGCCGATACACCGAACGACAGCATCTGAGACGCAGAGCGAAGACGCATGGCGAGTGACATTTCTACGTTGTATATCCATGATTGTTTCAAGTCGGCGTTGCCTTCTCTCACCATCAGCGGATTGCGGTCGTCGCGAAATGGCATGAGCTGTAGGAAATTGGCGGCAGCGGTAAGATACGAGGTCGATGCGCGGAATGTATATCTGTCTTCTTTCCAGATGCTCTCGTAGTAGAGTCTCGGATTGATAACGGTATAGTTGCGACTGCCAATCGTATCTATCCTACCTCGTGTGTATTCCATCCGCTCGTGGGTGAGGGTAAGCGGAAAAGCAAACTCCACGTTGCGTTTCGTGCCTTTTCCCGTTGACCTGCGCTGTCCGATGTTCAGGGTGAGGATGTGGGCGGTCGTGGCATCCTTATAATCATAGGTATTGTCAAGGTCGATGCACGAAGCCATCATGTCGGCCATCCTCTAAGCGGTCGAGACGGAAGATGTTGTCACGGTCTTTCACTCGTCTGTGGGTGGGGTTATATGTGAGCGACACGGCAGGGCCTTTGAGGAAAGGAACGGTGTACTTAACCTTCAGGCCGTAGTAGTTCTCCTGCGAGTTGGCCTTGTCGTATTCGTGGCGGTAGTCAACGGACGGGGTTTGGAGCCTCATTCCCGACGTTCCGTCGCCTACCCGTAGCCTTTGCGATGTCATGTTTCTGCCAAACAGTTCATGCTCGGCAGAGGCATACTTGTATTTTGCCGCGAAGGTCACCTCGTCGCCCCATGCTAGTTTGCGGGTGGCATCGGCCGACAGCACCAACTCATTGTTGTGTCCCTCTCTATACTGCTCCGACGAACGGTAAGACAGGGTGTCGGACAGCGTAATGTCGGTGAGCGATGACGCATAAGTGGACGATGCGTTGCCATGCCTGTTGCTGTGGTCAAACGAAATGTCACCGGAGACCCACCACTTCTTCGTCACCTGCCAGTAATCATAGACGCTCACGTTTGTCTCTTTCGTGTCGGACATGCTTTGCGAGCGTGAGAAGTTTGTGCTGCCGTCGGCAAGGAAAGACTGCGCCGTGGTTTGGGATTCCGTGTCGATGGCTGTACCCGTCACCTTGGCTCTAAGGCCGTTGCGGAACAATCGGTCAGGGCTTTCCCAAAAGAGTTCGCCGCCCGCCATGTTCTGCTTCTTCTCGCCGTTCGTGTCCGATGCGCCACCCCATTGACCGTCACCGACTGGACTGCTCGTGTCGTTGGTGTTGTTCGTGTTGCCATACAGCGTGATTCGCGAATTGTCGGTGAACCGGAGCGCAAAGGCACGGCCCATATAGCGGTCGTGGGTGCCATAGCCGGCCTCCACATTGCCGAAGTAGCCTTGCCGGTATGACTTCTTCAGTTGTACATCCATCACATACTCCTTGTTCTCCGCTTCTCTCCCAAGAAATGCCGATAGGTCAGTTGTGCGGTTGTACACTTTGATGTCCTTCACCGTGTAGTAAGGCAGATTGCGCAGCATCACCTGATTGTTACCACGGAAGAACTCGCGGCTGTTGAGCATCAGGTAGTCCACCTTCTTGCCATTGACAAAGATTTCCCCGTTAGGCTTCAGCTCTGCACCTGGCAGTTCGCGCACAAGGTCGTCGAGCATCGAACCTTCCGGTAGGTTGAACGCCGTGGCATCATAGACGATGGTGTCGCCGCGTTGCACCATCTTGATTCTCGTCGGACGGACGACGACTTCGTTCAGCGTAAGCTCTTTCCACGTCTTCCTTTCCATCAGGATAACGGGCAGGTCTATC
>CACXAG010000274.1 GCA_902765585.1 uncultured Prevotellaceae bacterium | reverse complement strand
TTGTATTTTTGCAACGTCAAATAGACATAAATTTTGAGTGATATGAAAAAAGTGAGATTTTGGGCTGTATTGGCCATCGGTTTTATGAGTGTTATGAGCCTGAAGGCTCAGAGTCAGCGAATGATGGAGTTCCAGAATGAGTTCAGCAGGTACCAGGCGCAATATCGCGACCTGATGTACAATGGAAAGCACAAGGAGGCGATGGCTCCGCTGGCAAGTTGCATTGCAATGCTCGACACCACCACGATTTTCAAGGTGTCGCCCATCCCCGAGGCAGCCATCATGGAGCAGAAGGGACTGCTGTACTACGACCAGGCGTGCTGCTATGCGCTGACGGGGCAAAAGAAACAGGCGCTTGCGGCATTGGAGCAGTCGGTCCTGCTGGGCTACAAGGATTATAATAATATGGTGAACGACAACGACCTCATCTCGCTGCGCAAGGATAAGAAATATCAGGCGCTGCTGGCTCAGGTGAAAGACCGTCAGCCGCTAAGTGTGCTAAGAAAGTCGGCCCCATACGCTAAGGACGATGCGAAGATAGATTTCCGCTATCAGCCTAAGGAATCGAAGAACCTGCGGATGGTTCGCGACTATTTCAAGCTTGACTCCGTAGTCGGGCAGGGCGACGAACTCTCGAAGATTATCAATCTGCTGCACTTTGCCCACGACAACATCCGCCACGACGGAGGTAACCAGGCGTTTGCAGAGTTGGATGCCATCGACCTTTATAACTATTACAAGACTACCGGTAAGGGCGTGAACTGTCGCCAGCTGGCCATATCGCTCTGCGAGATGTACCTGTCGATGGGCATCCCGGCCCGCTATGTGACCTGCATGCCAGCCGATTCGCTCGACTATGAGTGCCATGTGATTAACACCGTGTGGTCGGAGCAGTTGCAGAAATGGCTTTACATCGACCCCACGATGGATGCCTGGGTGACAGACGAGAACGGCACGATGCTCAGCATCGCCGAGGTGCGAGAGCGACTCATCAACGACCAACCCTTGGTGCTCTGCGAGACTGCTAACTGGAACCATGAGTCGCAACAGACAAAGGAATACTACTTGGAGACCTACATGGCAAAGAACCTGTACTACTTTGTTTGCAAGAAGCTGAACCGCTTTAATCCCGAGAGCCTCTATCGCAACAACGATCCTGCAGATGATGTGCGGCTCATACCCGTTGGCTTCGTCAACAACAACTGGAAGTGTGACACCACTACCGACCCAGAGGTGTTCTGGGCAAAACCAAAGAAAGAACAATGAATATCCGTTTAGAACAACCCAAAGACTATCGTGAGGTAGAGAACCTTACGAGAGAGGCATTCTGGAATGTTTATCACCCAGGATGCACAGAGCATTACGTGCTCAATCAATATAGAACTAATCCCGATTTCATCCCTGGGCTTGACTTGGTGATGATAGAGGATGATAAAATCATAGGTCATGTAATGTTCTCGAAGGCTGAGATCATTCTTGATGATGGAACCAACTTCCCGCAAAGGCTATGGTCTGAAGTTATTGCTGTATGCGTTGGAGAAGGCTCGCACGATGGGCATCGGTCTTCTGCAGATGGAGGGAAATATCGAGTTCTACCGTCACGCAGGCTTCGACCTCGCCAGCAAGCTTAAGATTCACTATCATGCCGAGCCGAGAGAGTCTGAAGTACCTTATTTCCTTGCCCAGGAGCTGATTCCCGGCTATTGGGGCAATCGTGAGGGAACTTATTGTCCACCCAAGGGCTATTTCGTGGCCGACGAGAACCCTGAGGCCTTTGAGGCTTACGAAGCGACCTTCCCGCAGAAGGAAAAACTCCGCCTGCCAGGACAATTAGGATATGAAGAATTTATTACTCTTGGCATTTTTGATCTCTGGAACTATACCGCAACCGGTATATGCCTATCAGGATACGGTCTGCCATGTGATGACTTCTGATAGCATCAAACTTTATGTGCATGTGAAGGGCGAAGGACCGATGTGTCTTTATCTTCATGGCGGACCAGGATCTGGAAGTACATGGATGGAGGCTGTATCAGGGCATATCCTTGAGAAGCGTTTTACGATGGTGTATCTTGACCAACGTGGCGTATGCAAGTCGGAAACGCCTAAAAACGATGATTTCTCCTTTGCCCGTCAGATTCAAGACTGGGAAGAAGTGAGGCAGGCACTCGGCATTGACCATTGGCTGCTGATGGGG
>CACXAG010000273.1 GCA_902765585.1 uncultured Prevotellaceae bacterium | reverse complement strand
AGCCATTACAGAGGATGAAGAGATAGAGATCCACACTTTCTTCGGCGGCATAGAACTCTTTGTACCTCAGACGGTGAACGTCCTTGTCAAGAGCCGCAGCTTCATTGGCGGTGTCGGCAACCATGCTTCAAGAACAGCAGAAAAGGATGCCCACTGCCTCCACATCATTGCCGACAACTTTATTGGTGGTGTAGATATTAAGAATTGATGTCAGATGCAACAAAATTCAGAGTTGTAACGTCAAACAATAAAAAATAGTTATGAAGACAAAAGATTTTTCAAAGAAATTACTGGTGGCACTTACCTTGATGTTGGCTCTTGCAATGAATGCCAAAGCACAGAAGTCGACCCAAGACAAGCGAGTGATGGCGTTTCAGACGGTGATGGCCATGCACGACACCACCTACAAGAATCTGATCAAGGATGGGAAATACAAAGAGGCCATCGCTCCGCTGACCAAGCTCATCAACATCCTCGACACCACAACAATCTGTCAGGACACGGAGATTTCGCCCGAAATGATTAAAGCCGCAAAGGCCGATTATCTTTATGACCAGGCCTGCTGCTTTGCCCTGACGAGCCAAAAGAAACTGGCTTTGGCCACACTCGGGAAATCGGTGGATAGCGGCTATAAGCGCTACGACAACATGCTCAACGACAACGACCTTGCTTCGCTACGCAAGGACAAGAAATATCAGGCCCTGCTGGCCGAGGTAAAGGACCGCCAGCCGCTGAGCGTGCTCAAGAAATCGGCTCCATATGCCCAAGATACTGTGAAAATGGATACCCCTTTCCGCTATGAGTCGAAGGATTCGAAGTGTCTTAGCGTTGTTCGCCGGCGGCAATCGCGCCTTTGCTGAGATGGATGCCATCGACCTGTACAACTATTGTAAGACTACGGGCAAAGGCATCAACTGTCGCCAGCTGGCCATATCACTTTGCGAGATGTATCTCTCTATAGGCATCCCTGCCCGTTACGTTACCTGTATGCCTGCCGATCCACTCGACTATGAGTGCCACGTCATCAATACCGTCTGGTCGAGCCAACTGCAGAAGTGGCTTTATATCGACCCTACGATGGATGCCTGGGTGACGGACGAGGACGGCACGATGCTCAGCATTGCCGAGGTGCGCGAGCGACTCATTAAGGACCAACCACTGGTACTCTGCGAGACTGCCAACTGGAACCATGAGAGCCAGCAGACCAAGGAGTATTATCTGGGATATTACATGGCCAAGAATCTCTACTACTTTGTCTGCAAGAAATACAGTCGGTTCAACCCAGAGAGCGACTATCGCCCTAATCCTGCAGAGGAAGACATCCGCCTGATTCCCGTAGGCTTCGTCAACGACAACTGGAAGTGCGATACCACTAACGATCCCGATTTCTTCTGGGCAAAGCCTGAATGATATAGCTATAATGAAACAATACAGATACGTTAAGAGCAATGCCTTTACATCAGGTGACTCATTAGGCAATCCTGCTTCATGCATTTTTACAGGGCAAGAAGATTTGTCTCCAGAGCAGATGCAGGCAATAGCTGCCGAACATAAGGGATTTGTAATGGAGGTTGTGTTTTGCGGTCAGTCGGATGTGGCAGATTGTAAACTGACCTATTATTCATCAGAGTGTGAGGTGGAGTTCTGTGGACATGGAACCATCGCCACCATGTATACAATGGTGAAGGAGACACCTGAACTGATAGACAAGCCTGTCATTACAGCCGAGACCAATCGCAAGGGAATCATCGAAGTGTTTAATGCCATCAAAGAAGAGGATGCCGTGTATATCACAGCTCCTGATCCTATAGAGCATCCGATGAATCTTTCAGTCGGACAAATCGAGGATGCACTCACTCTGCCTCATGGTGCCGTCCGCAAGGATCTTCCAATCCGAATTATCGATGCAGGTTTGCGTACGCTCCTTGTTCCCATTACAGACTTCGATACCGAAATTTCTGTCTATCCAAACGAGCAGAGTCTGAAGACGTTCTGCGAGAGCAACGATATTGACATCATCCTTGTATTCTCCAAGCAGACGGCTGACACATCAACCTTTGCCCACACCAGAGTCTTTGCGCCCAAATTCGGCTATCTGGAAGACCCTGCAACAGGCTCTGGCAATATTGCTTTTGCCAGCTACCTGCTGAGCGAAGGACTTTGGAAAGGTGAGCCAATCATGATAGAACAAGGTGGTAATAATCGTGTATTTAATTCCGTAAAGCTCAAATGCCAGGATGGCAAGGTGCTGTTCGGTGGCAAGGCTACCAAGAAGATAGAAGGAGAGTATTATATATAATTCATAGTGATGAAAAGAATTGTTTTGGCTACGACTATCGCCCATGCAGGAGTTGCAGGAGGTTGTCGTGAAGGGCAACCTCCCCAATACCCGTCTGAAGGGCAATGCCATGATAACCCGCATTCAGGGAACTCCGCTATCAGATGCAGGCACACTGGGCGAGATGTTGGTGAAAGTGCCTGGCATGACAGGCACGGACGAGGCACCCGAGGTATTGGGTAAAGGTTCTCCGCTTATCTATATCAATGGCCGACTGATGCACGATAATAGCGAACTGAAGCGTCTGCGCAGCGAGGAAATCCGCGATGTAGAGGTGATCAACAATCCTGGTGCGCAGTATGACGCGACAGTGCGGGCCGTGGTGCGCATCCGCACTGTCCGTCAGCAGGGTGACGGCCTCAGTCTCGACCTCACGCTGTCTGATGAGCACGACTTGCGTTACAGTAGGCGCTAACTATCGTAAGAACGGCGTTGATGTGTTTGGCTCTGTGTATTACTATCATCAGGACTATCGTCAGTACAGCACCATCGAGGATATCACTACAACGGATAAGGTATTCCGTCAATATGGCCCTTATACGATGACATGGAAGCACGATAACCTGACCTATACGGCTGGTGTGAACTGGCAGTTGTCGGACAATCATTCACTGGGTGTTCGTGCTGATCTGACGCACCAGATGAAAGGCAAGAATCAGGTGATTTACGATGAGGATGTGTTTGAGAATAATGCCCTTATCGACCACCTCTACTCTCACCAGACCAGCAAGGAGACGAAGCCATTGGGATGGCTCACCAACACCTATTATAATGGTAAGTTGGGCAAGCTGGACATCGACTTCAACTTCGATTTCATGAGGAATGGAACGGATACCGACCGCGAGAACGTTGAGCAGAGCAAGGTACAGGATGATTTCGTCGTCAGCAAGTCGGGCACCAGGAGTCGTCTCTATGCTAGCAAGCTGGTGCTGTCATACCCCGTTTGGAAGGGTGAGATGGCAGCTGGTACTGAGATGACATTCGTGAATCGCAACAACACCTATTGGATTGACAAGGCCATCATTGCCAATTCCGATGCCGAAATCACAGAGAACAACGTGGCCGTCTTTGCCGAATACAGCTGCGATTTCAAGAAGTACGGCAGCGCCTCCGTAGGTCTACGATATGAGCATACGCTCATGGATTATGATGATACTATCAATAAAGACGAAAAGATGCATCGCTCAATGGACGAGTGGTTCCCCACGGCATCCTACTCTGTGACCTTGGGCAAGGTGCAGACGGCTCTGTCGTATAGCATGAAGACCTATCGCCCCAGCTTCTTC
>CACXAG010000272.1 GCA_902765585.1 uncultured Prevotellaceae bacterium | reverse complement strand
CGCCGTGTTGTCCAGGAAACGGTTGGTCTGAATGCCCCTTCCTATGACGTCATACGCGATTTCCCCCCTCTCGTCCTTCTCGCCGCGAAGCACGACATACCCGTTGAAATCCTTGTCCTGGACATTGGCATCCCAGGAAAGAAGCACAGAATGGCTGCGCGGTGTGGCGACGAGGTTGACGGGTGTCTGCGGGGCATTCGTCTCGCAGGGGGCGTCAACGGGCAGGAATTTCCACAACTGATGATCCTCCGTAGCGCCGGCGCACAGCGTCACGGCAGCATTGTTCGCCGTGCTTCCGCCGGTTGCTTCGAGATACAAGCCCGACTGGTAGTTCCGGATTCTATAGTACCCGTCCCCTGCATATTCGAACGTCCAGCGCTGGTTCTCTGCTTTCGTCACAGGATAGACGCTGACCGTGCCGCCCACCTTGACCTGGAAGCCTCCCGTCTCCATGTTCATTTCGGCATTCCGGACGCTGTGGACATAGTAGCCCGTAAGGTCGCCCGCATTGTCCGACAGGTGCTCCAGCGTCCACTGCTGATAGGCATAGCGCCTGTTGTCATACAGCACGACGGCGGCCGAGTTGTTCGTTGATCCGCTTTGTATCGTCAGCAACTTCTGACTCTTCTTGTTGACGATGATGTAGTTGCCGTTGGTCAGCGGACACAGCGGCACGTCGGCACCCTCGCAGACCTGAACACTCCGCTCAGCGCTCTTCTGGAACGCATCGCCATACCGATAGCCACCCGGCAACGAAATGGCAAAAGAATATGCGGGGCCGTAACCGTCAAAATAGACAGGTTTGTCTCTGCACACATATTCATAACTACTGGGAGAGGCCTGACGCTCGCTGGCACCGGCAAAAGCCTTTATTCTGCCGTCTGGCAGACGGTAGACCGCCGCACCCGACCAGGCTGCGCGGTTCTCGCCATAGCCCAGACGCGCACCACCCTCGCTCGTGGCCAGGCAGAAATCGCCACGGCTCGGGCCTACGGTTCCCCACCAGATACCGTTCTCCATCCCATAGTTGGCACCGACGATACCCTCCATCACATTGTGCAGCTCATCGTTGGTCGCCATGTTGCCGTCGGCCTTGACGTGCGTGTAGAAGTCGGCGTAATGGTTGAAGTCGCCCGCCAACTGGTGCGTATTTCCTTCGTCCACGTAAGGCTTCATGTAGTCATACCACTCCGTCGCCCCGTCGTTGTTACAGGTATTGCCGGCGCAGATGCGGATCCCCTCAAAGAACGGGTCTTCCTTCAGCAGTTTGGCCACAGCCTTGAAGTCGGCTTTTGTTCCCTGGTTGCTGGCTGTCACGTCCGGCTCGTTGAAGGGAGCGATGGAGACCACTTTCAGACCATAGTCCTGCACATATTTCAGTGTTGCCTTGATGACCTTGTACCAAGCCTCGGGGTGATGGGTATAAACATCGGTATTGATGTCAACAGGGTCGGAATTGAGAAGAAGCCCATCGGGATGAGTGAGCGAGATATGGCGCAGGCGTGCGTTCAGGAATTTCTTCTGCCGGTCGGACAGCGAGCCGTCGTCGTTGACCGCATCCATCACCTGAAACGAGATACGTCCATACGTCAGACGGTCGCGCCCGATGAAGTTGATGCCGCGCAGCACGTTGCCCTCGTCGTCCCAAGCCGTCACAAGAAGGCCCCCATCGTCAGGAGGCAAGTCAGACTTGTTTTCATCAGTATTTGTTTCATAAAACCATGGAAGTTTGTTAAGGTGGGTTCTATCAATAAATAGAACACACCTTTAAGATAATTTGCTGCAAAGTTAGCACGTATTTCGGAAAGTCGCAAAAAGGCATACGATTGTTAAAGATTTTTAACGCTACATCCGAATTTGATGCCCTATGAATCCCGTTGCCGTCCTACTTCTCCACCAACGACAGCAGCGCCGCAGTTCAGCGTCCCTGTCGATGTGGCCAGCCATACCGGAGCCATGCAGGCACAGGAACATCGCATCCAGCGCTGGGCCGTGGCGACGAGGACACGCAACCCCTCACAAGAGGCTCTCATGTCTTGTTTTTCACAACGAATTACACGAATTAGACGAACTGAGTCCACTTGAAAAAGTCCTGAACCACGGATTACACGGATTACACGAATTCTTCATTCTTCATTTGGCGCTCCGCGCCATCATTCTTCACGTCAGAGGACAAGAATTCGTCTAATTCGTGTAATGCGAGGCTTCGCAGCCGGCAGGGGTAGACAAATAACAAAAAACCTATTAATAATTATATGCCGTCATATCAATCGCCATTGATAACGGTTTAGTGTGTGGGGGGAATCGTCCGTCACTCCGTCAGCAGCTGGATCAGCAGCGTCAGGTCCTGAATGTCGACCGCGCCGTTGGCGTTCATGTCGGCAGCCGCGCTGTTGTAGTTATCCGAAGGCTTGCCGACGAGGGCGTTCGCCAGTTCCGTGACGTCGGCGGCAGTAACGTCGCCGTCGCTGTTCACGTCGCCGGACGTCGGTTGTTCGAGAGGGTAGAAGTCCTGAGGCGTCGTCT
>CACXAG010000271.1:1547-3380 GCA_902765585.1 uncultured Prevotellaceae bacterium | reverse complement strand
TTACTCCACATAGAGCACCAGTCCCTTCAGGTATTCACCCTCTGGATGATAGATGTTGATGGGGTGGTCGGCAGGCTGGTGCAGTTGGTGCAGGATGCGCACCTTGCGCTTGGCCAGGGCTGCTGCCGTGAAGACGGCATTACGGAAATGGTCCTTGGTGACCACCTGCGAGCAGGAGAACGTAAAGAGGATGCCACCACGCTCAATCTTCTCAAAGGCCTTCTGGTTGAGTCGGGTATAGCCCTTCAAGGCATTGTGCAGGGCACCGCGGTGCTTGGCAAAGGCTGGAGGGTCGAGGATGATGAGATTATAAGAGGTGAGTGGTGAGAGGTGAGAGGTAAGAGAAATGGACTCCAGGAACTTGAAGGCGTCCTCGCAGAAGGCTTCGTGGCGCGGGTCGCCAGGGAAGTTGAGCGCCACGTTCTGCTTGGTTAGTTCGATGGCCTTGGCAGAACTGTCGACGCTATGTACCAGTTCGGCACCGCCGCGCATGGCGTAAAATGAGAAGCCGCCCGTGTAGCAGAACATGTTCAGCACGCGCTTGCCCTTGGCGAAGTGCTCCAGCAGGGAGCGGTTCTCGCGCTGGTCGACGAAGAATCCCGTCTTCTGGCCCTTCAGCCAGTCTACGCGGAACTTCAGACCGTTCTCCATAGCCACGTTGTCGTCGCTGCCGCCATAGAGAAAACAATTCATATCGTCAGCCGTCATGAAGGGCAGCGTGGTCTCGCTCTTATAATAAATATGTGAAATGCGCGATTCCATCACGTCAGCCAGCGCATGGGCTATCTCCTTGCGGCACAGGTGCATGCCGATGGAGTGAGCCTGCATGACGGCCGTCTGGCCATAGACGTCGATGATGAGTCCAGGCAGGTTGTCGCCCTCACCGTGTACCAACCGGTAAGTGTTGTTCGTGGGATTGTCTGCTATGCCGATGGCCTGCCGCATCTGTAAGGCGGAGCGCAGGCGTGACGTCCAGAATTCCCCGTCGATGGGCACGTCGGAGAATGTGAGCACGCGGACGGCAATGGAGCCCTCCTGGTAATGTCCGACAGCAATAAACTCGCCCGTATGCGTCACCACGCGCACCACTTCGCCTTCGCTGACACCCTCGTCGATGCGGGCTATGGCACCCGAAAATACCCAGGGATGGAACCTGCGCAGACTCTCATCCTTCCCTTTACGCAGCTGTACTTGTCTCATGTTCGTCTACTTTTATCAGTTCGTAATCGCCAGTTTTCTCCAGTCGCATCAGTTCTTCGTAGAGCATGATGCACGACCATGCATCCGTGGCCGCATAGCCCTTCTGCTTGTCATTCAGGATGTCCGACTCCCAGTTGGTCAACTGTTGGCGCTTGGAAATCTTCCGTCCAAAGAAGTTGGCATACAGCTTCTGCAGGCTCAGGTCTTCGACTCCTATCTCATTGACGTGGTGCTGGAGGTCGATGAAACGGCCTGTTTTAAAGTCTCCTAAGCGGTGCAGCTGTTGCAGGTCGTCGTTCAGCGACAGTCCGACCTTGGGTACCGTCGTGTCTTCTAACAGCCGCTTTACCGAGGGCGACAGCCCCAAATGGTTCAGTCGGAAGAGGAAGCAGACATCGTGGCTCGACACCTGCATGAGTGCCACTTGGTGCATCGGTCCCTTGCGGAAGTTGGGTCGCGTCTCGGTATCGACACCCAGAATGGGCTGCGCCAACAAATAGCGCACGGCTTTCTCTGCGTCTCGCTCGGTCAAAATGACGACGATGCGCCCCTGGAAAAGCACCTGCGGCAGGGCGCCAATCAGCTTCTTGTCGTATTTGTTATAAATTGTTTTCTTCATTTCAGCGTGCAAAG
>CACXAG010000271.1:0-1530 GCA_902765585.1 uncultured Prevotellaceae bacterium | reverse complement strand
TTTTATGATGAAATCTAAGTTTTTCTTCGTAATTTTGCACTCCAATTGATAGAACTATAGGCAATGGCAAAGAAAAAAAGAAACAACAAATCAACCGAAAAGTCCGCTTCGTCCTTCGCTGAAGCCATCGGTTTCGACAAGATATTCCTCAACGAGAAGTTGAATTTCGTGATAGGATTCTTTCTGCTCATCGTAGCGGGATATCTGGCATGGTCTTTTGTGTCCTACTTCTCGACGGGGACCGTGGACCAGAGTATGATAGAATGCCCTGAGGAAGGCGAAGTGCTGAACCAGAATGGCGAGTTCCAGAACGCTTGCGGCTCCATTGGCGCCTACGCGTCGTGGTTTTTCATCAAGCGCTGCTTCGGCTTTGCGTCGTTCTTCATCCCGCTGTTCATCCTGCTGCTCGCCATTAATCTGATGCGCGCTTACAAGGTGAAGCTGCTGAAATGGTTTATGTGCCTGACCATCCTCATGATTTGGTCATCCATCACGCTGGCTAAGTTCCTGACGCCGTTCTTCACCGAGGCTTGCTTCAGTCCCGGAGGCGACCATGGTCTGGCTCTCTGCCAGCAGATAGAAGGCTTCATCGGAACCCCTGGACTCACGGCCTTCCTGGTATTGACCGCCATAGCCTTCCTGACCTACCTCAGCATGGAGACTATTATCATCATCCGCAAGCTGTTCAATCCCCTGCACTACCTGAAAAAGATTCCAATGACCATCAACGTGGGCGGAGGTGACAGCATCGATAACAGTGGCATCAGGACGGTAGAAGACCCCTCTGTGTTTGACAATCCCCAAACGGAACAGATAGATTTCCCCATAGACACCCGTGAGCCAGTACAGCCCAAGGTGACGATGACAACGACCGCCAATGACGAGAAGGCCGGACAAGAGGTGGAAATGACGGTAGAGACGGGGGAAGCCGACGAGAAGGCCAAGGGCAAGAAACTGGCCGCTGACAACTACGGCAACCTGAATACCCCCTACGATCCCAAGCGGGACCTGGAGAACTACCACTATCCCACCCTCG
Source organism: uncultured Prevotellaceae bacterium (assembly GCA_902765585.1). Taxonomy (GTDB): domain Bacteria; phylum Bacteroidota; class Bacteroidia; order Bacteroidales; family Bacteroidaceae; genus Prevotella. Next base: position 494 of record CACXAG010000271.1, on the reverse strand, counting down.
ACCTGTTGCAGAAGTACGAGAGCGACGGTAAGCCCTATATCGACATGCAGGAGCAGACCAACAACAAGAACCGCATCGTGGATGTGCTGCGCAACTTCGGTGTCGAAATCAGCAGCATCAAGGCTACAGTAGGTCCTACCATCACCTTGTATGAGATTACGCCTGCTCCGGGTGTGCGCATCTCCAAGATCCGCAATCTGGAGGATGACATCGCCCTGAGCCTGTCGGCCCTCGGCATCCGTATCATCGCACCTATTCCCGGCAAGGGCACCATCGGTATCGAGGTACCGAACGCCAAGCCCGCCATCGTTTCCATGGAGTCCATCCTGAACTCGAAGAAGTTCCAGGAGTCCACGATGGAACTGCCGTGTGCGCTGGGAAAGACCATCACCAATGAGGTCTTCATGTTTGACCTTGCCAAGGCACCTCACCTGCTCGTAGCCGGTGCAACGGGTCAGGGTAAGTCGGTCGGACTGAACGCCATCATTACTTCC
>CACXAG010000270.1 GCA_902765585.1 uncultured Prevotellaceae bacterium | reverse complement strand
ACCTATCCGCTCGTCTCCACCACGCCGGCCGTCGTCTTCAACGTAGATGACAAAGTCGGAACAACGGAGAGTCCGGTCATTTGGCAGAACGAGCAGAAACTGTTGCAGACCGAACCGATTGAAAAAGAATGGAGCAGCATATCGCTCTATCTGAAACCTGACACCGAGAGCCAGCACCTCTTCGACATCCTTGGCGACCATATCGATGAACTCTATGTCGACAAGAACACCGTGCTGACACATAGCAACGGACAGTGGTCTGCGTCATACAGTCCCATTAAACCAGGACAGATGATGAAGGTCTACCTCAACACGGCCGACACGCTCTACGTTATCGGTGACGAGGTCAAGCCTACCGACTGGCCGCAGACTATTGCCAAGCAGAACAGCACATGGATTGGCGTTCCCACACAGGCCGCTATGACGCTCGACGAGGCCTTCGCAGGCATTGAACCCGAAGAGGGCGACGTGGTCAAGGACGACGACTGTGCCAGCGTCTTCGAGAACAACCATTGGACCGGTGCCCTGACAGCCATCCTGCCCGGACGCGGCTACGTCTACACCTCCATGGCCAATCAGGACAAGACACTGGTATTCCCCGCTAAGTCCGAGTCGGGACTCAGCACCATCCACACTGCACACCACGGTCTGACCGTCAGCCGCAAGTATGCTCACAGCATGGTGGCTCTCTGTACCGTGCATGGCGACTATCAGGAAACGCTACGCGATGCCGTCATCGAGGTCTATGACCAGAATGGCGAACTGCGTGGACGCACCGGTCTATGACCAGAATGGCGAACTGCGTGGACGCACCAGAACACTTGTGCGCGACAGTCTCCACATTCTGTTCATCAGCGGACAGACCGAAGGTGAACCTCTGCTGATTGCCGCACAGTTGACCGACGGACGCAAGATTGTCAGGATGATGCCGCAGGGCTTCCAGCCTGACAGACGGCTGGGAACCCTCAGGAATCCTTTCGTCATCGACACCACGACAGACGGTATCGAGACGCTACAACTTGCTAAGGGGATGATAGCTGTTTACACGCTCTCGGGTATACTCGTTTACAACGGACCGGCAGCCGACTTCCATCACCGGCAGACGCGCAACACCGAACCGCTAATCGTCATCGAAACTACTGACGACGGTCGCCCAAGGGTCTATAAGATGATTCCTTGAGCATCCAGTGTGGGTTGTGTGTGTCTCTCTAAAACGATTCCTTGAGCATCCAGTGCGGGTTCTCTTGGAATCGTTTCCAGTCAGCCTCCAAGGTGTCTTGCAGTGACACGATAGCGTCGGTGCCGGGGCCGACGTTGTCGCTGTCACGGCGGAGGCGGTAGATGTATTCCAGCAGATTCCAGCAGGTGTTGTACTGGCCCGTGCTGACCAGCGCGTCAGGCATACCCTGTCGGCGGTCTTCGTCGCTCCACCAGAGGGTCGTCCCCATGCTTGCTGCCAGTACTGAGTTGTCCGTCACGGCCTGGCTGGGCTTCATCAGCGGCTTCTCTTCTGCACTCAGGTGCTTGTCCCACTTTTTGTCCGGACAGAGCTCGTAGAGGGCATTCATGATGCGGCGGTTCTTCCATCGGTCGTCTTCGTAAACGGTAGCATAGTTCAGCGCTCGGATGTGCGTCATAAACACCCTGTTCGTCAGTTCCAGTAGCGACAGGGCACGCGACTTGACGAGGTCGACGTACTTGCCCAAGGGAATGGAGAGCAGTTCCTTCCAGTTGAAGCGGAATGGTATGTCCTTGGCTAACTTCTTGAGTGTGAGCCTCGCAATGAGTGTCGTGGCCAGTCGCATGGTCAGGAAGATAAGGGTGATGCCTAAGACGAAACCGCGCCAGAATCCTGCCGGCACCCAAAGCAGGCATAGTGCCGTAACCAGAATGATGATGTTGAGTGCCATATTGATGTGATGGATGTTCAGGTGTTCCCACTTGCTGGTTTCCTCGTAGCTGAAGGTAGAACCGTGGCCGCAGCCCGCATCCGAGATGATGAAGAGGTCGAGGTCGCGGCGGTCGCGAATCAGGTTGATGGGTTCGATACCCTGGTTGTCCACCACGCCGCCGTCCATCAGCGGCAGCACTCTCGCCTTTGCCACGTAGTCGGCGTTCTCTGCCTTCTTACTCAGCAGGAAGTCGCGCGGGAAGAACAAGGGCTCGAAGCCTCCCGGGAAACAGGACGAGGCGGCAAACACCTCGGCCAGCAGCACTTGTGCGCCGATGTTCCTGGGCAGCCGGTATGGCGCGTTGCCGATGATGCCCTGCGACGTGCCGCCATTCGGCGTCTTATACCTCTTGCCCACCTGAAAGCGGAACTCCACCGAATTGATGAACTCAGTGGCATTGGCCGAAAAGTCGTCGATGCTGATGTCTTCTATCTTCTCCATTAGGTCGCCTAATGTCGCCCCGTGGAATATCTCCTCGTCGTAGATCCTCACCATCTCCCGTATGAGCGAGTGGTTCTTGTTTTCGGAACTCAGGAATTCGCGGCATGCCCGTCCGCAGACGTCGCTTGTCGTCAGCAGCCGGTACAGTTCCCCCAGCATCCTCTCGTTACTCCATCCCTGGCTTTTCCGCAGGATGAGCCACAGTCCCGTCAGTGTCCCGCCCGAAATGGTGGACAC
>CACXAG010000269.1 GCA_902765585.1 uncultured Prevotellaceae bacterium | reverse complement strand
TCGCTGACTGCTACGTCAATTGTGTGCTGACGATTATCCTTGCGGTCAAGTGTCACATAATAATAGAACTTGCCATTTGCCTCTGCCACCTGACCAGCCCACGAGCCACCAGGCTGTGCATAGGGGAAATCAGCAGCAGAGAGGACGGGACCGTGTGACTTCCAGTGAATCATGTCTGTGCTTGAATAGCAGAACCAACGAGGCATATAGAACCATCCTCCAACTCCTGTGGCATCTTCACCTACGTAGGCATAGACCGTGTCGCCTACTATGGTAAAAGCAGGATCGGCGGTGAATCTGTCTGTAAACAGGGGATTCTGTCCTTCCACACGTTCAAGTGGAGAACCTGAGATTTCAAGGTTGCGGATAGCGCCTTCGCGTACCTGTAGCGCATTGGGGAAACCACCAGGGAATCCGTGGCCCACAACCCAATTTGAGGCATTATGCCGCAATGCCTTCCCAGGATAAGTGAGTGTTTCTGTTTGTCCGTCAACGTTCAGCGAAAGTACCGATTGCTTTTTCTTCGTATCGTATGTAGCCTTAGCTTCCAGTGTGTACCAGCGGTCCTTGACCACCTTATTACCAGCCCAGAGACGATGGCCTTGCTCATTCTTGTCAATAACTTCCACGAAGAAACGTTGAGCCGTATTGTCAAAACCGAGGGAAATGTCGCCTGTTAGCGAATTCTTGCCTATCAGAAAACTGCCTTTTCCCTCTTTGCAGACAAAGACCTGTTCCGTGCCCAAAGTTCCGCATTTCACCTCCGCCTTCAATCGCCACTCTTTCTGCATATCTTGATAGAAGAGTGGATTCTTGTCGTCAATCTTGTATTCGCTGACATTCAGACGTAACTCCTTGCCTGGTTCATAATCCTTTATGTTCCAATCTTGGAGGGTATATACTTTTTGTGCATAAGCGCAAGTTAGTGCAAGCGCGAATTGTAATGTGATAAATAGTTTCTTCATAATTGTTTATTCTTTGCCGTGATAGGATGGATGTTCATTATCAGGATTAATGACTAATTTTTCAACTACGATTTCCGGGTCTATCATCACAACTTTAACGGTATGATTGCCTGCTGTAGGTATGTCGAAATCGATGCTGAGCCATCGGAGGTTGTCGAAAATCTCGCTACGCATCCGTTGACGTGAGCCAGACAGATAGATGTCGCTTGCAGGTCGAGGTAGTGGTTTCAGCACCTTCGAACGTGCAATATTCTCTTTTGTATATTCGTTGAAAGTGTCCACATAACCTTGTCGCGCATCAATGGTCTGCATCTCGCCATCATCGACACGAACACCGATACGGAGTCCGCGTGCAGGGTTGACATCGTTGGTGGGCAAGATTCCCAGTGCCAGCTTCTGCTTGCCTGATTGTGAGAAGTTGATGTCATATTCCAATGTTGCACCATCACCCAGAGGACGGCTTTTTGCCGTAACGGGTTCAATGCCCATATTGCCCTTACCGCGTCCCAGTCCTGGCAGAAACATCCAGTGAGCATCATCTGTGGCTGTTCTGCGTGTGTAGTCATGTGCCATGATGGCTGTCTCGCTGGCGGTTATGCCAGTTTTGCCCGATGGCTGGGCCACCTGAGGCAGGGTATTTTCTTTTGGCATCGACCACATGCGGTAGCCAATGTGCTTGTCAAGCATCATGCCATCCCACTTGCCTCCAGCAATGACCTTGTTATATTTGTCGGTCATCTGCTTGTCACGCTCAAAAAGCGTCTGCATTGTAATCGAATCACCCAAAGTTGCCGCCAGATATATCTTCGCCACTCCAGCACTTGCCACAGCCGGGTATTCTGGCATCTTCTTGCTGAGTGAAAGGGTGCGTTTCTCCAGTTCATCCCAGCGGTTGAACATACGCTGTGCCTCACCAGTCTCAACGCTGTAGATACCCACACGCTGTACCTCTGGCTTGCGCTCCAGATTCATCTTTGAATACTCCGTAACGATGTCAGCAATTTCTCTTGCATATTCGCCGCCAAAGATGCTTCGTGCCCAATCTACCATGTACTGGTCTATCTTGTCGGCAGGATAATCGTCTGGATTCCAGGCGTAATGCATAATGAAGTCTATAGGCATTTCCTTTGGTTTGAGGTCGCCTACATTGATGATCCAGATACGGTCAATGCCAGTCTGGTATGCCAGATTCAACTGTTCGCGAATCTTGGCTGCAGTTGTTGTGTTTACCCATCGGTCGTTCCATGGACCTCCGTTCATGTCAATGTGGTAGTACATGCCCATGCCTCCTTTGCGTGCCTGTTCCTTCTCTGGTCCTGTGCGACGGATGTATCCCCAGTTGTTGTCGCAGAAGAGCAGGGTGACATCATCAGGAACTGTGAAACCAGCATCGTAATAGCGTTGCACCTCGGTGAAGATGGCCCACAATTGCGGAACCTCA
>CACXAG010000268.1 GCA_902765585.1 uncultured Prevotellaceae bacterium | reverse complement strand
AGCAGGCTCGATGATTGGTTTACCGAAGGATTTAGGCGGCCTTCGCCCAATGACGTAGTGTATACCATTCACGAAGCCCCAGCGTTTCCACGCCGCCAACAAGCCTGGGATGGTGTTTGTCAAACCATGTTTGTAAGTGGGTACCACAATACCACCAGTGCTGCCAGGCATGCGTTGCATGTTGCGCAGCACAAATGGCGAGGCTATTGAATCCGTCTTGCCGGTTCGTCGCCCCGCCACGATGACGGTGGTATTGGCTCCGATTAACTGTGTCAGGCGTTGGGGAGTGTTAAAGTATATTTTTTTCTCCATCGGCTTTATCGTCAAACTGGGTGGTGGGTGGGAATAGTGTGGACTCCTCCAGATCAGCCTCTTCAAACTCGACATCCTCGATGTCGATATTCTCTGCCTGGTATTTGTGCAGCAGTTCCTGAATGCGCTCTTGTAGCCTTGGCATCGGTTTGATGCCCAACACTGACGGGTCGTCTGTAGCAGTAAAGGGCTGCACCACGATCATATCATAAGGGACCGCCTGGTCGTCCTCCAAGTCCACACGGTTGTATTTGGCATAGGAAGATGCCGCCTTCTCCATCGTCTTCGTGTCTTTGCGTTTCTTGGCCATCTGGTAGGTTTCCAGGATCATCTCGTTGTAGCGATAGCGATGGAAGTCACGGCTGGCCTGTGCCAGGTGGGGCAGCAGCGCCTTGATGACACCGAGGTCCCGATAAGCGAGCGACTTGTGTATGCCGAAGCGGCTCACCGCATTCTCAATGAACTGACGGTCCTTAGCGTCAGGGTTTGCGATGAACCAATTGTATTCCTCACGGATGCGCAGGATGCGTTCAACAACGTCATCAGTGTAGCGTTGTTGCAGTTCATCTTGCGCCGTGAACAAGTCAACACGGCATATTTCAAGCGTCTCAAGCTGTGCCATGGTTACTCGTCATCTTCCATATCCAGCAGGTTGCGGTGGGCATTCTCGATGGCCAGCGGCGAGCCGACCTGCGCCAGCATCATCTCCTGATGGTGGAGTTTCACTTTCGATGCCGCTTTGCCACGGAGGTAACGCTGGCTTACCTCGGTGGTGCGGTCAGCGATATCTGAGCGGAGAACTTCGGCAGGTATGCCGAGGATCACCGCCATGTCCGATATCTTCAGGTAGATTGAGGCGAACTGCTCAATCTGCTGCAATTCTTCTTGCGAATAGTTCATTGAGCGGAACGGAATGATTGGTGATTAAATCCTGGATCTGTGCGTGGAGCGTTCGGAAGATGTCGAGGTCGGTTGTCACCACGGCGCTCTCACATCGGTTACCGCGTGTGAGGTTCTGTGACGTGATGATGCTGACCACTTCGCCTTTCTGGCTGCGCACGAGCAAGACCTTGCTGTGGTTGTCGGCCAGGTAGGTCGTGTTGATGACCTGTGTGATGAACGCCCAGAGCTTGAGGGTTTTGTTGGTGGCCTTGTGGTCGAGCACCAGGTTGAACTTGGTGACGAGGCCCGACTTCTCGATGAAGAACAGCCTGCGGATGAACTCTTCGGAGATCGAGAATGAGGTCTGCCACACCTCGGACTTGCCGAGTTGCTGCAGTACCCAGTCGAGTACGTCGGCCACCTGCAGGGCGTTGGAGAGATAAGCCTGGTAAGGTTTATCTCTCAACGGCTGCAAAAAATCCGATATGTCGGCGGTGCGTTTCACAGATTTGCTTTACTTTTGCAATGTGCTACCCGAAAAGGCGCGATAACTTCAAGCCGTGGAGCACATAAGGCAGTGAGCAATCGCTGCCTTACTTACATAATCCCCAATTCTTTGAGGTCATTGGTCAGCTTCTCCGTCGGGTTGATAACCTTGGCATAGTTGGCGAGGATCTGAGCCTTCAGTTCCTCGCTGGGATTGTTGCTCTCCTCGCGGACATCGGCAGTGAGTCGCTGCTCGCCGTCCATGCCCGTGTAGTGGTCGTACTGCTCCCAGTTGGAGTGTAGCCGTTTGTCAAGGGCGATGAGTTCCTTGAGGAACGGGTAGCGCTCACTGTCGGGGCAGGTGGCGTTCTCCAGGGAGAGCGAGCGCAGCTTCAGGTGCAGCTCACGCATCTTCTGGACGATGCCAAGATTCTCCACATAGAGGGCCTGGATCTCATCGGGCAGCTGGTCATGGTCGGCACGCTTGCCCGCCTTGAACTCATTGACAGGGTTGTCCTGGTTGACCTCAAGGTTGCGGTTGACCACAATCTTGTCCACCTGCGCCTGCATCGCCTCGACCTGCTCATGAGTGACCTGGTTGAGGCGGAACGACAGGCGCTTCTTCAGTTGGTACTCGATGAACTCGGCACGTCGTTTCGGATTAACCATGAGGTTGCGGTACATGATCTGGTTGCCCGTAAGCTGGAGCAACAGGAGTGCGCCCTCAGCGTAATCGCGTTGCTCAGCGTCCTGGGCAAGCCAAGCCTGCACCTTCTCGGTAAACTTCTGATTCATAGTTTGTTTACGTTCTATAATTTATTATTTACATTTGTAAACCAGACGAGGTTTTTGCCCAGCGGCTGAAGGAGTCTCCTCATGGCCGCCAGTGTCTGCCCAGTTGTCACAAAGTCATCGTA
>CACXAG010000267.1 GCA_902765585.1 uncultured Prevotellaceae bacterium | reverse complement strand
GCTATAAGAGATATATGTTCCACCGAAATAGCTGCACAGTCCCTCATAACTGTCACCTGTATCGACAATCACCACATCGGTATTCTGCTCGTAATACTGGCGCACGACGGTGTTCATGAAAAACGACTTACCACTACCAGACGGGCCAAGGACAAAGAAATTCGAGTTGTTAGTGTACTTGATCTTTCCTTCCTTACCTGTGGTGTCGATAGGCATCGGCACACCCTGACGGTCGGTATAGTAACACTTCACGGGTGTATCATCGCCATGCGTCTGACGCTCTTTATACATCAAGCACAAGGCAGCATCCGAAAGCGTCAGGAAACGGTCGTAGTCCTGACTGAGGCGATAGACATTGCCAGGGAACGAGGCCACAAAGAGTTCAAGCTGGTTGTAGGCACGTTTCGAGATATGGATGCCCTGACGGCTGAAGATATTCTCCAGATGGTTGGTCACCTTCTGCATATCTTTCTGGGCATCCATCGCCACAATGAGGTTATAGTGGGCATAGACGAGCTGTTTTCCCTCTCGTGCTATCACCTCCTGCACCTGCTTGATGTCCTCGACGGCCATCTGGTTTGATGGATTGGGAATGCTCGCATGACGGTTCTTCTTCTTGTCGAGCAATGCCAGCTCACGCTTCTGATTGGGCAGGAAGATGACCTGGTTATAGACAACCGTGTCCACATCGGGGATATGGTCTATCTCGCTCATCAGGTCAACGGGCATCACGGCATTGTTCACTGTCATATCGACGTAAGGACGCAGCACACCGGGCAGTCCGACGGAATCGACATCCAGCAGACTGTAGACCTTGCACTGGCGAGTGCCCATGTGAATGGCTTCGCTGTCCACCTTGAAGTTGGTCATCGAGAAATGGGCATCGCGGAAGTTCAGGGCAAAGAAGCGGTCGGCATACTCGCGGGCCTGCTGCACGTTCAAGAACTCGGCACTCTTGATGCCGCCATCGTGCAGCTGGTCGGCCACCTTGCGGATCTTGACCAGGAAGTCGCGCCACTTGCTATTGTCATAGCTCAGCAACGCACTTTTCTTGCTTTCCTGCGTGATGACCAGATACGTGCATCCCTCAATATAGGGACGGCCATTGAAGAAGCGGAAATAGGCATTGGAGAGGAACTTGCCGCTGTCGCTGACTTGCAGGGCGCGACCGTCGAAGCTCTTCCTCACAAACACGTCCTGCTTATGTAGCGCATAGCCCTCGCCAAGTGTCTGGACTACCGCCGTCATCAGGTTCGTGAAGTCATAGTAACAGTCTGTGTCGGCACTGTACTTCTGTACGGGGTTCTCCATCTTCAGGATGGCCGAATATTCGCCCGTCTTGGTGTACAGAACCCCTACCCCATCCACATCTTCTATCGAGAAATAAATGTCCTTGAACGTATTGGCACGCTTGCCGCCGGTGCCAAAGGCATAGACGCTGACGGCCATTCCGGCAAGGAACAAAATAAAACCTAAGATTACTATTAATGTCATTCTGTTATTCTCTGTTTATATTCCTCCTTTCACTCCGTGTCCGTCTATGTCTGAGAGATACTAAAACTCCCTCGTCCGACGCAGCACGAACACACCTTTCTCCTCATTCTTGGAGTGCAGACCCTTCCGCTGTTTCAGGAATGTCATCACACCGCCAAAGGCGAGGACAGCCGTACACATGATCAGGGCAGCGACGAAACCGATGGCCACATAGCCGACGATGAACGCGACGATGGCACCGCCAGCCGTTCCCGCAGCCCAGTAGATGTAGCGTCCCTGAAAACCCAAGAATTCAAGAGGCCGCTGAAGCCCCTTGAAAACTTGGTAATCGAGATGTTCTGCACCAGTCATCATTCACCACCGATGCCGAAGAACAGAGGCAGAGCCTGGGCTGCTGCAATCAGGAAGATGCAAGCACCTCATCTTGATGTACACACTGATAGCACCCACTACGGCTACGACACCAGCGATGGCATAGCACAGCTTCACGGCCACAGGCACGTACTTCGCAATCTCCGTGGTCACGGTTCCAAGAGCCGTAGTACCGGCGGAATAATCGCCAGCAGAGTTCTGAGCGAACGTTACACTTACCATGCAGAGCATTGCCAGCACCATTCCAAAACGGGGTGACTTCACTGCTTTCTCACACATGCCGACGGCTCCATTCAGGATGCCAGAAACGGCCTTACTAAACTTACTTTTCTTCATTTTTGTGTTGGTTGATTAATTTAGTTTTTAT
>CACXAG010000266.1 GCA_902765585.1 uncultured Prevotellaceae bacterium | reverse complement strand
CAGCTTACCGTCCACGCTGATGGCCTTGCCGCCGCTGCCGCTGCTGCTGAGCGTCAGTGTGCCTCCGCTGATGGTCATGTTGCCGTCGGCGCTCATCGCCGCACAGGCCTTCACCTCGCTGTCGTCACTGTCCCAGGCAGCGCTGCCCTTGGTGGTTATGGTGTACGTTCCGTCGCTCACCTTCATGTCGCCATCAGCCTTGATGCCCTTCGAGGCCGCTGCCGTCGTGGTGATCGTCAGCGTGCCGCCCTCTAAATAGACGTTGCCGCTGTCCTCGTCATCGTGGTCGGTGGTCTCGCCCGTCGATGTCGTACCGTCCAGGTCACACTGGATGCCGTCGTCGCCCACGCCGCTGATAGTCACAGAGCCGCTCTTCATCTGGAAGTACTCCTCGCAGTTGATGCCGTCGCTGACGGTCGAAGTGATGTTCAGCGTCAGGTTCTTGATGGTGATATACGAGGCCGACTTGATGCCGTGCTTATAGTTGCCAATGACGTTCAGCGTACCATTGCCCTGTAGCTGCAACTGGCCTTTCGAGTAGATGCAAGCCTTCTGCGAGCCGCTGCCATCGGTGATGGTATTGGTGGTGTTCTTCTTGGCACTCAGTTGGATGCGCTTCGAGTTGGTGATGTTGATAGCCGCCCCGTTAGGGTTGGTCAGCGTCACGCCTGCCAGCGATACCGTACATTTGTAGGAGCCTCCCAGCGAGAATGATCCGTTGGCCGTCGTACCGCTGAGCACGTAGGTAATCTCGTCGCCGTCGACAGCTGCCGTATTACTCTGCGTAATGGTGACATGAGCGCCGCTGACGGTGGCAGAGACGTAGTTGGCGATGTTGCTGGCCACGATGACCGTAGCCGACGAACCATTATAGATAATGTGTACCTCGTTGGCATCCAATGTTCCCGCTCCAGCACTGGTGATGTCGCTGATCGTGTAGGTGTCCGAACCGATGGTCATCGTCGTGCCATTGCTGAACGTTACTGGCGAACCCGATGTCAGGTCCGCTGCGTCGTACGTCTTCGTACCGCTGCTCGTCGTGATGCTCAGCGTCTGGGCCCCGGCCGAACAATAACCAATAACCAATAAACAATAAACAATTATCTGTCTCATTTCACGTTCAGTTTAAAGGTTCCCTGTTTTGTCTTGATTACATACGCACCACGGCGCATCAGGTCCTTCGTGACCTTATGTCCCTGCAAGTCATAGATTTCCGTAGCTTCGTCCAAGTCAGTCTTCATGACTTCGCTGATGCCAGTGGTAGAGGTCTCGTCGGATGTCGTGAAGTACATCTTGCTCAGGTTCGCCAGCGTGAACGACTGCGTTCCTGCCGTCAGTGTGGTGCCGCTGATGGTCAGCGTCACGTCAGAAGCAACGGACACCGAAACCTTCGACCCATCCGTCGTCTCAAAAGTCAGGTAGGCATAGTCCCCGGCCTGCGCCGAGAGAACGCCTACCAACATGTTCAGAAATAAAATGATTTTCTTCATACTCACAAAGTAATCAGGTTTTTGATGATGCGAAGGTAAATATAAATAGGATGTCCTCCAATTGTTTTCAACGAACGCCCCGATTCATTCAGCGAACGCCTGTCTTTGCCGTCCAATCTTTAATGTTTATTGTTTATTGGTTATTGTTTAATGTTATTTGTATTCGCTCGGACTGGTGCCAAACTGCTTCTTGAAGACAGTTGAGAAATGGCTTTGTGAGCTGAAGCCACACTTGTTGGCAATTTCTCCGATACCGTATATTTGCCACTCTTCAGCAACTCGCCCAGGGTGGTAAAAAATTCACAGTTAATAGTGCAAGGATATCAAAGATAATTTGTATCTTTGCACTACTAAAACCTAAAAAAAGAGATTCGCAATGAAAAAACTATTCGTTATTGCTGCCCTCTGCCTGACGGGTATGGCAGCCCACGCTCAGCAGAACTTGAACTGGGGTCAGGGCCCGCAGGTGGCTTCGCCCGATGTGCACGCTGACAACAGTGTCACGTTCAACCTGATTGCCCCCGAGGCTCAGAAAGTACAGATTACCGGCGACATGCTGCCCGCACAGAAGGTGGAGTATCAGGGGAATACCTATGATATGCCGGGTGTCGTGGACCTCGTGAAGAACGACAAGGGTGTATGGAGCTACACCACAGAGCCCCTGAAGCCTGAGCTCTATACCTATAATATGATTGTGGACGGAGTGAAGATCATCGACCCGCTGAACGTCTATAACATCCGCGACATCAGCAATCTCTTCAGCGTGCTGCTCATCGGCGGCGATGCTCGGGCGGATTTGTATAAGGTGAACAAGGTGGCTCATGGCACCGTCAGCAAGGTGTGGTACGAGAGTCCCACGGCAGGCCTGACCCGTCGTCTGACCGTCTATACCCCTGCCGGCTACGAGACCAGCGGCAAGGAATATCCCGTACTCTATCTGTTGCACGGCATCGGTGGCGACGAGAACGCCTGGAGTGAACTGGGTCGTGCAGCACAGATTTTGGACAACCTGATTGCTCAGGGTAAGGCAGAGCCCATGCTGGTGGTGATGACCAACGGCAATATCTCGCAGGAGGCATGTCCCGGTGAGACCAGCGAAGGCTTCAAGGTGCCTACCATGATGCTGCCCAAGACGATGGAAGGTTCGTTCGAGACTGCTTTCCCCGATGTGGTGAAGTTTATTGAGAAGACCTATCGTGTAAAAAAGGATAAGGCTCACCGTGCCATTGCCGGTCTGTCGATGGGTGGCTTCCACAGCCTCTTTATTTCCATCAACAATCCTGATATGTTCGGCTATGTAGGCTTGTTCTCTGCTGCCGTCGACCAGCAGCAGGCCGATCCTAAGGGTCATCCTGAAATCTATGCCGACCGCAATGCGAAGATAGACGGACTCTTTGCCAAGAAGCCCAACCTCTTCTGGATTGGCATTGGTAAGACCGACTTCCTCATCAAGAACAACAACGACCTGCGTGCCTACCTCGACTCCAAGCACCACAAGTACACCTACCTCGAAACCGATGGTGGTCACATCTGGCGCAACTGGCGTATCTACCTCTCTGAATTCACCCCGCTATTGTTTAAATAATAATAACGACAACGAATTAAGACGAATACAAACATGAGAAAATCAATTGTTTCTTTGGCGCTGGCAGTCGTATGCTGCATGAGTGCCTCGGCACAGGAGAAACTCTTCCAGAGTGCCAATGTACAGTCACCCGTCATCAACAAGGACGGTACTGTTACGTTCAATATCTTTGCCCCCAAGGCCATCAAGGTCGAGGTGACGGGCGACTTCCTGCCCACACGTCCCATACAGGTCCCTGGCTACGGACAGTATGATGCACCGGGCGTGGCCCAATTGGATGAGGGTCAGAACGGTGTGTGGAGCTACACCACGGACAAACTGGCTCCTGAGATGTACAGCTACACCTTCAACATTGATGGTATGACGGGGATAAAAGACCCTGCCAACATCTATGTGAATCGCGACATTGTATCGTTTACCAACATCTTCATCGTCAGCAACGAGAAAGGCGACAAGGGCGATTTGTATAAGGTGAACGAGGTGCCCCACGGCAATCTGAGCAAGGTCTGGTACAACAGTCCTACGCTGAAGATGCAGCGTCGC
>CACXAG010000265.1 GCA_902765585.1 uncultured Prevotellaceae bacterium | reverse complement strand
GTGGGCGGCATCATTACGGGCGACGCGCAGATTGTCCGCATGGACTCACCTCTCACCTCTCACCCCTCACCTCTCTATGTGATGTTCTACTTCAAGGCCTACGACCCCAGTCGCAAGTACAATGCCTTCAACACCTTTGCTGTCAGCCACGACCTCATCCACTGGCAGCGTTGGGAGGGTCCCGACCTCATCATCCCCTCGAAGCCCTACGACGAGATGTTTGCCCACAAGTCGTACGTTGTCAAGCACGACGGTGTGGTCTATCATTTCTATTGTGCTGTCAACAACGCCCAGCAGCGAGGCATCGCCGTTGCCACCAGTGTTCCCATGGGGCGCTCGGAAGTCCGCTTCCCCACTCCCGAGCCCACTGGCAAGCGCCGCCTCCTCAGCCTCAACGACGGCTGGCAAGCGTTTATAGTAGGTCGCGACTCAGTCGCGACAAACGTCTGCGTCCCCCACAACTTCGACGACTACTACGGCTACCGTCAGTTGCGTCATGGCAACCTGCACGGCAGCGCCATCTATAACAAGGTCTTTCATGCCGACAAGCACGCCGGCAAGCGTTATTTCCTTCAGTTCGAAGGCATCGGCACCTACGCCACCGTCACCCTTAACGGTCATCAGTATCCAAAGGAATTGGTGGGGCGTACTGTCTGGACACTCGATGTCACCGATGACCTACATAATGGACAAAATGAATTGCGAGTCCTTGTCGACCATCCAGCCATGCAGACTGCTTGCCCGTGGGTCTGTGGCGGCTGTTCGTCGGAATGGGGATTCTCTGAAGGCAGCCAGCCTTTCGGCATCTTCCGTCCCGTAACGCTGGTCGAGACTGATGCTGTGCGCATAGAACCCTTCGGTGTTCACATCTGGAACAATGCCGCCTGCGACACTGTTTTTATCGAGACTGAGCTCAAGAACTACACCACAAATCCTCAGACATTAGAACTCGTCAACAAGTTTGCCTTTGCCAATGGTAAGACAGCATTCCGGCTCATTGAGGGTCTGCGTCTGGAACCTGGAGAGACACGCACAATACGACAAGTGTCACCCATTACTGATGCTCACCGCTGGTGTCTTGATGATCCATATCTCTATACCCTCACGACGATGTTGAAACGACCAGACCATAAGGACGGTGACGTCAACGCAGAACCTGCCCTCGTTACCTTCGACGAAGTACGAACACCGTTCGGCATCCGCTCTGTTTCATGGCCCGTACTTCGCAACCGTTCTGTAGGCCAAGGTTCCACCTTGGCAAAAGACAACCGCTTCTACCTCAACGGCCAGCCCGTTTTCATGCTGGCTTTAACGCCTTCCGTGAGGCTCACCAGCCCCACAACCTGCTCTACCAGCAACTATTCGACGAACAGGGCATGCTCTTCTGGAGCCAGTATTCTGCCCATATCTGGTACGACACGCCCCAATTCCGCGAAACGTTCAAGCGCCTGCTGGTTCGCTGGATCAAAGAGCGTCGCAACTCCCCCAGCGTTATCCTCTGGGGCTTGCAGAACGAAAGTGTGCTGCCAAAGGACTTTGCCGAGGAGTGCAGCGACATCATCCGCAGTCTCGACCCTACCTGTCGTGACCAGCGCGCCATCACCACCTGCAACGGTGGCGAAGGTACCGACTGGAACGTCATCCAGAACTGGAGTGGCACCTACGGCGGCAGTGCCGACAACTACGACAACGAGCTACGGCGCCCCGACCAGTTGCTGAACGGCGAGTACGGCGCTTGGCGCACCATCGACCTACATGGCACAGAAAAATACAGCGAGAAGTCGTTCACCGCCCTCTTAGAAAAGAAAGCCCGCCTAGCCGAGCAGGCCTTTACAGTAGGTTGCGACTCAGTCGCAACAGACACTACAAACGTCCTCGGCGTCTGTGGCCATTTCCAGTGGCTCTTCGCCTCCCACGACAACCCTGGCCGCAACCAGCCCGACGGTGCCTACCGCCGCATCGACAAAATAGGTCCCATCAACTACAAGGGCCTCACCACCATCTGGGAGGAGCCTACCCCCGCCTACTACATGTACCGCCAGCGCTATGCCGCCATCACTCCTGACGGTTCTCCTGCCACTGTGCCCGACGGTTCTCCTGCCACTGTGCCCGACGGTTCTCCTGTCACTGTGCCCGACGGTTCTCCTGCCACTGTGCCCGACGGTTCTCCGTCGGGTATCACCCCCACCGCTGCCGACCGTAATCGCGACCTCGTCAAGGGCGCTGATGGCTACCATTACCTCTATCGCATCAACTGCGGCGGTGACGCTTACAATGACGAGTTCGGACAACCATGGCAGGCTGACGACAGCCTCATGAGCCATTCGTGGGGGCAGGACTTCGAGGGTATCCACGCCTTCCAGGCCTCCCAGCGCCATATCACTGCCGACATCCGTGGCACCCAGAGCGACGAGCTGTTCCAGTACTTCCGCTTTGGTCGCCATCGCTTGTGGTACGACCTGCCCGTGGCCAATGATTCTCCATCAGGCGAATACCGCATCGAACTCTACTTCGTTGAACCTTGGCACGGCAAAGGCGGTGGCGAGCAGGATGACTACGAAGGTCTTCGCATCTTCGACGTCGCCGTCAACGATAGCGTTGTCATCGATGACCTCGACCCCTGGGCTGAGGCGGGCTACTGCGGTGCCCTCAAGCACGTCGTCACCGCGAGGGCAAAGGATGGGAAAATCCGCATCTCGTTCCCCGAGGTCAAGGCTGGCCAGGCCGTCATCTGCGCTATTGCTATAGCCAGCGTTAAGTCTGTCGCTGTGGCACAGCGACAAACAGCACAGGCCGCCTCTTGGCGCGCCCTCGACACCGACACCATCGCCAAACTGCCTAAAGAAGAGCTCCCCCAGGACTTCGAAGCCCGCCCCGCCACCGTCTACCAGCCTCTTGTCAAAGGCCAAAAGCAAGGCACAAAGTTCATCATCACCCCTGGTCTGGGCCAGGAGTATGCCCTGCGCTTCCGTTATAAGAACACCACTGGCGAACCCGTGACTGCCCGCATGACCATCACCGATTCCAAACATACCGTGCTGGTCGACCGCATGGTGTCCTTCCCGCCGACACCGCCAAAGTTCAAGATGCTTTCCACCACCACCGGCACGCAGATCAATGCCGGCACCTATACGCTACACATCGACACCAATGATATAGAATTTAAAGAACTGGAAGTACAATGAGACAGGTCCTGCTGATACTATCGTTTATCATTTGTCATCTAACATTTAGCGAAGCCCAGGAGCACCACGACTGGGAGGACAA
>CACXAG010000264.1 GCA_902765585.1 uncultured Prevotellaceae bacterium | reverse complement strand
TCGGCAGTAGCCTTTACGGCTGTTCGCCCATTGCCACGACTGCCACTTGGCGATGCCGCATTTCTGCAGATTCTTGGAACGTGTGCCTACCCCCTTCCAACATTTCCATATACACATACGGATTCGACTGCGCAGCCATTGGTCGGTGTCTTCCAAGAAGCAGCGCATGTCGGCATACCGAAAGTAGGACACCCAACCTCGGATGGCGTGGGTCAGTACCTCCTTGCGCCCCGCATAGCCGATATTCCAGCTACGACTGGTCAACTCTTTAAGTTTGCTGCGCAGCTTGGACTTTGTCTTCGGATGGACGCACAAGCGAGTCCTTCCCTTTCATGTGTAAAAGGAGTAGCCAAGGTACTTCTGACCGTTCACGCTGCCTACATGGGTCTTCTCGCGGTTCACCTTCAGGAAAAGCTTCTTCTCGATGTAGCGGCTAATGCTTTCGCAGACCCTTTCAGCTGCACGCGGACTCTTGCAAAAGATGATGCAGTCGTCGGCATAGCGGACAAACGGAAGACCACGGCGTTCGAGTTCATGGTCAAGCTCGTTGAGCATGATGTTGCTCAGTATCGGGCTTAAAGGGCCGCCTTGCGGCACGCCCTGCTCCGTTGCCTCGAACTTATGGCTTACCATCACGCCTGCACGCAAGTACCTGTGGACGAGGGACACGACACGCCCGTCCTTGATGGTATCCGACAGCAGCTGTATCAGCTTGCTTTGGTTCACCGTATCGAAAAACTTCTCCAAGTCAAGGTCGATACAGTACCTGTAACCACGGTCGATGATTTCCTGCGCGCGATGCAAGGCCTGGTGGGCACTGCGACCTGGACGGAAGCCATAGCTGCCGTCCGAGAACTTAGGCTCATAAACAAGGCTCAGCACCTGCGCAATGGATTGCTGGATGACGCGGTCAACCACGGTCGGGATGCCGAGCTGGCGCGTCTTGCCACCGTCCTTAGGTATCTCAACCCTGCGGACGGGATTGGGACGGAACTTCCCGTCCAGCAGACTTTCAACTATTTCCACCTTGTGGCTACGCAGGTATGGGAGCAACTGCTCCACATCCATCTTGTCGATGCCACCGCTCCCCTTGTTCGCCTTGACTTGTCTGTACGCTCTGTTAAGGTTGTCGGGAGTCAAGATGTACTCAAGCATCCTGTCTGACGTTAGTTGCACTTCCACGAGGTCGTCTCCGACCATCCCAATCAAAGTCTGCGCTCCCTCATATCTTTCGTGTTCCGCACTATCCTTTTGAGGGCAGCTTTCATGTGTTTTCTGCATTTCTTCCTTCATCGGGTAATCTAAAGTCGTAGCTCGTTTGGTTAAGTTCTGCCCTTCACCAAGACCAACGAGCTTTAAGGCCTCGGCTACTATGGCGTCTGCTGACTTCTGCGGGTTCGCTGTTGCTGCTTACCATAGGGCTCGCCCCGCAGACCTCCTCGGATAAGGGCATTGTCTTTCCACCTTATGCCTGCCACATTTACACTCACCGTTCCGAATAGCTATCGGGCTTTGGCTTGTTTAGCAGCCTTACCCACGGCTCCGCGCCTTGTATGTGGTTTCTGTTCGTCAGGCCAGATGTTTGCCGCCAGCTTCTTTCAGATTCCGCCTCACGACGGACACCCTTGCTCTTGGCTATGTGATTCCCGCTATTAGGGCTCACTCGGGACTTGCACCCGTTAGACAATACTCATGCCGAGCATACAAACAAGTCCGCAATGCCTGTTTATCGGCACTGCGGACACATGATTTTTCGCTTTTCAACTTTTAGCGGACAGCAATAATTCTGAACAATGACGAGATTAGCTTTGAAACAAAGTAATATTACAATCATTGATATGGGAAACATATGGATAGAGTGAAGTAATAAGTTTGTTGGTAATAATTAAATATTTGTCGAAACTAATCAGATAGCAGTTATGGTAAAAATCAAACAAGTCGGCATCGGCCGGATGGCATCAGGAACAATCGATGGCATCACGTATGTAACCCGAGGGGATGTAACCTTTGCGCGTTCCACGCCCACTATGCCCGCACACGTCTATACAACTCCTCCATTTTTAACATGATTCAGATGCATTTGAAGCATCATCTGCCTACACTTCGCAAGACGATCACACCCATGGGAATCGGAAGTGCCTATACCCGTTATTTACCTAAACTTTAGCATTTAACCAAACATTTTATATTAAAATAGGTGTTTTTGTCTATTTATTCTTTGCCCTTTGCTAGAAAATGCTTAATTTTGCAAGCAAAATTTTCAATTATGATTGACAAAATTAGGATAGAAAACTATAAGTCAATAGTTGACTTGACGTTGGAACTTGGCCGTTTCAATGTTATCATTGGTACTAATGGCTGTGGTAAATCCAATATATTAGAAGCAATCACAATGGGAGCATTGGGCGTTTCTGACAATGCCGACATAGGAAGATTGTCAAAACACGGTATCCGCGTTACAGACTCAAATTTAATGGTCAATGCGTTTGAGGACACTGATGATAATATGAGTGAGTTTATACAACTTCAGGTTTCTGGCGACAATAAGCCATACGACTCGGGTATTGCTTTGGCATACGAAGAAAAATGGAACAAATGGGTTGATATCAAACCAAA
>CACXAG010000263.1 GCA_902765585.1 uncultured Prevotellaceae bacterium | reverse complement strand
GACATCGACATCGAGTATTGCGAACAAGTGGAGGAAATGGGCGAAGACAGCGCTATCATCCAGTTCAAACGTCTGCCCGCCGTGCCAAAGGCACTCTGCATGAAGCACATTGGCCCTTACGAGCGCTTCTACGAGTCGTTCACCGAAGCCTTCCGCTACATCGAGGAGCACGGCCTGAAGCCCGTCGGTCAACATCGTACATGCTACATCGACGGAGCCTGGAATCAGGAAGACCCTGAGAAATGGCTGTCAGTGATTCAGATACCAATAGAGTGATAATCCGTCCTGATCGTCCCATATAGTTTGGGGCGGTCAGGACAAAATGAGTTACAAAATGAAAGAAATGACGAACAATTCCCAGCAGATTGCCGCATGTGGATTATATTGCGGAGCATGCAAAAAGTTCCTCAATCGCAAATGCCCTGGATGCAAGGAGAACGAGAAAGCATCGTGGTGCAAGATTCGCAAGTGCTGTCAGGAGAAGGGCTTGCATACTTGTGCCGAGTGCGACAAGGATGTGACAGAATGTAAGATTCACAACAACTTTGTCGGCAAGATCTTTGCTTTCCTGTTTAATAGCGACAGAGCCGCCTGCATCCGTTATATCCGCGAAAACGGAGAGAATGCCTTCGCGGAGAAGATGGCAAAAGATCAACAGATGACGATGAAAAGGAAATGAGGTTAGAATTAGCAACACAAAACGACTTTGATGCCATCATCGCCTTCTATGATGATGTGACGGAGCGTACGCCAGAGATGGCCACATATGCCAGATGGAGCAAAAGGAAACACCCCACGATTGAAAGCATCAAGGTCTATATCAACGAGGGCAGCATGTACATTTACCGTGAGCAAGGTGTCATCGTCGGCGCGATGGCAGTGACGATGTATCAGGGTGAGGATTATCACGCCATCGACTGGTCGCAGCAGGTGCCAGACGAAAAGGTGGCTGTGATTCATATCCTTGCCGTCAGTCCTGGCTATCAAGGCAAAGGCATCGGTTCAGAGATGATTCGCGAGGCTATCCGTATGGCAAAGAGTAAAGGCATGCAGGCCATCCGTCTCGATGCCCTTGCTTCGAACACACCCGCCCACAAACTCTACAAACGTCTCGGTTTCGAGTATCGCGGCAAGCAGCACCTCTACGCCGAGAACACAGGCTGGACAGACTTCTATTTCTTTGAGTACAAAAACAAATAATCATAAGAAAGATGAGAAACGTGATGGTACCATTGGAATAGTGTCATTCGTCACAAAATGTTGCAATTCATCCCAGAAATGGGGTGGATTGCAACTTTTTTATGCTTGTGTAACATCAAACTGGCAAAACATTTAATAATTTGAAAAATGAAAAAGATCAGTTTGAAAATGGTAGCTTTGATAGCTGCAATGATGATGTGTTTATCAGCCGAGGCTAAGACCGAGGATGTTGGTGGACGAGTAATTGACGCGCAGGGTGAACCCTTGCCATTTGTGAGTGTGGCACTGCTCGCATCCGACTCTACTTATATACAAGGTGCAACGAGCGATGTGGATGGTATCTTCCAGATTAAGACTACCGATGCCTGCTGCATTCTGCGATTCTCGTACATCGGTTATCGTACCAAGTATGTGAACGTGAATAGTTCGGAAATAGGCACCATCCAGATGGAGGAAGACCAGGCGATGCTCAGTGAGATTGTGGTAAAGGGACAGATGCCTAAAACCAAGTTGACGGGCAACTCGATGATAACTACCATTCAGGGTACCATCTTGTGCCAGTCGGGTACAGCAAAGGAAATGCTGGCCAAGGTGCCTGGCATGACGCTGAAGGGCGAAGACCTGGAGGTGCTGGGCAAGGGCACACCAGTCTTTTATATTAATGGTAGAAAGATGCGAGATAAACTGAAACGACTGCGCTCGGAGGAGATACAGAGCGTAGAGGTGATTACCAATCCTGGTGCAGAGTACGATGCCACCATTTCGGCAGTGGTACGTATCAAGACTGTTCGTCGTGAGGGGGCTGGTTTCGGCTTCGACCTGATGGCTGCCAACAATCAGGACTTAGCATTTGGCTTCAGCGATCCCAGTAGTACGCTGAACCTACGTTATCGCCGCAACAATCTGGACCTGTTTGGTATGGTGAACTACTGGTCGTGGGATAGTCCTAACGACCTGCATATTACGCAATCCACATTCCTCCGGGCCGATGAAGGCATCAGGAATATTCTTCAGGACAGCCACATGCGTAACGACTGGCATGGAGAGGGTCTGAACTACAACCTGGGCTTTAACTGGCAGATTAACGACAAGCACTCGCTGGGTGCCAGAGTGGAACGCCACGACCAGTTTAAAACGTATAATGACATGTGGGTGGATACTGAAAACAACCTCACTGGCCGCGACCTTTCGCATCAGGGTGGTCATACACACTACCCCTATAACTGGCAGGGCAATGCCTATTATAACGGTCAGGTGAACAAACTGAACATTGATCTGAACGTGGATTTCCTGACGGATAAGGAGAATGACGACAACCAGATAGATGTGTATTTGCCTGAAACCCAGACCATGCAACAGAACTCGCATATATCATCGCGACTTTGGGCTACCAAACTGGTGTTGAGCTATCCTGTGTGGAAGGGACAGTTGCAGGCTGGAACGGAGATGAGTTTCGTGAAGCGACAGAGCTGTACGTCGATTACTAACTATCCTCTCCCCTCTACTGATGCGGATGTTAAGGAGAACAACGTGGCTGCTTTTGTAGCTTACAATGCCAATCTGGATAAATTTGGTATCGTAAGTGCCGGACTGCGTTACGAGCATGTGGGTTTCGACTATACGGACAACCTGGATGCCGAGAACAATATGACGCGCTATCAGGATGAGTTCTTCCCCAATATCACATGGTCAAAGCAGTTTGGAGCCATCCAGACCTCGCTGAGCTACACTATGAAAACCGTGCGTCCGAAGTACAGCTCACTGAACGACCATATTTACTATCTGAACTCTTATACCCTGTCGCAGGGCGACTCGAAACTCAAGAATGCCACTATGCAGGAGGTGAGCATCAATGCCCGTTGGAAGTGGATTAACTTGTTTGCTGCCTACGAACGTCGTGATAACACTATTACACAGGTGCCAATGGCCTATAACAACGAGGGTATCATGCTGATGAAGCAGGCTAACTTGTCCG
>CACXAG010000262.1 GCA_902765585.1 uncultured Prevotellaceae bacterium | reverse complement strand
CGTGTGCTCCAACTTACAGCCGAATAATTCATCATTTGGGAATGTTTATCCCTAATGAACACCAAATATAGTCCAACCGCAAACGCTGTTGGACTATATTTTTACAAAGTATCCAATTACTAGGAGAAAATCAATCAGAACTCCTATAGCAACTCATGCAGGGCACCTACAAGCAGTTCCATCTCTTCTTTCTTCATGGATGCATAGCCCACACGAATGCCCCATCGGCCATCGGTTAAAGCAAAAACAGGCGCATTGATCCCCCGCAAAGCCAGTTCTCGTCTGATGTCGCGGTCCATGGTCATCCATAGGGCAAGGCCTCCATTAGGTCGCTTGTACATTACCTTGTCCTTCAATTTGGCAGTGATGAGGTCGTCGATGTATTCCAGACGTTCCTGATACACCTTCCTTGCCCTACGTATGTGACGCTTGAGTTCACCACTTTCGACAAGTTCCAGCACCGAACGCTCCATGACTACATCACCTTGCAGATCAATGATCCTGCGACGCTCAGCCAAACGATTGATAACCTCTGCCGAAGAGGTGACGAATCCCAGACGGAGGGCTGGGGCAAGTATCTTGCTGAATGTAGCAATATAAACACAATTGGACTTCGGCAGCATCACACAGAAGGGCATCTGTCGACTAGTAGTAAAATGGAAATGATGTCCGAAGTCATCTTCAGCAACCATAAGATTGTTTTTCACCACGATATCAGCCAACCTGCGGCGACGAGCAGCTGAGAGTGTCACTGTGGTAGGATATTGAAAACGAGGCGTCACATAAATACCCTTGATCTCAGGATGAAGTTCAAGAGCCTTCTCAAGCGCATCCACTTGAATGCCTTCTTGGTCAACAGGGATAGGATAGACGGTGACGCCCGCACTCTCGAAGGCCAGACGTGCATACTCATAGGTGGGGTCTTCAATGGCGATGGCTTCACCAGGCTTCACCATCACATGGGCACAAAGGTACAGTGCCATCTGACTACCTCTTGTGACCATCACCTCGTCCTCAGTAATCGGCAGACCACGCTCCTGACAAATCTCCTGGGCCAACGTATGACGAAACTTGAGGCTACCCTTGGGGTCATTATAACCCATCATTTTCCAACGGGCAGCGCGATTGAAGAACTGACGATAAGCGCGACTCAGTGCCTCATAGGGTGTCAGTTGTGTGTCTGGGAAACCATCATTCACTTCCAGACGTGCCTGCTTTTCGTCTGGTGCTTGATTCTTGGTTGTATTATTGCAACTTTCAGTTTGCAAATCGCCTTTTTTCGAATTATTATCTATCGGCAATTTAGAGCGCACAAACAAACCTATACGTTCGCGGTTCTCCAGCCATCCGCTAAACACCAGCAACTCCATCGCTGAGACCACGGTTTTTCGGCTGACCTTCAATCTCGAAGCCATTTCGCGACTTCCAGGAAGTGCATCTCCAGGTTTTAGGGTACCAGAAACAATGAGTTTCTGGATACCATCTGCCAACTGCTGATACATAGGAATATCCTTATTATCAAGCTTAAATTCAAGTTCTAAAGTAAACGGTCTGAGCATCTGGACTCCTTTATATTATACTTTTTGGTTACCTTTTATGTCGCAAAGATAATGTATTTTTGCACAGGAAACAAAAAATAAAACGAAAATAAGCCTTTTCAAAACCATTTTTGCATTCACAAGCGCATTAAAGCACCAACAGTACCCTATTTCGTTCAAAAAAATATGAATATATTGTCCCGATTCATTGATCGGCTCTCACATCGGCAAAAATGTGTCAGTCTCGTCCTACTAGGCGCCCTTGTAGGATGCGGATTATTCTTTTTGTACATCCTGAGAGCTCATAGCTATTTGGGCATGGTTTCATTCGAGCCATGCGCGCAATGCTACATGCAACGATTGCCATGTTCCCCATGAGAACATCGCCCGTAAGTACTTCTTCAAAGCAACCGATGGTCTTAACCATGTAACGAAGTTCGTGACCCACCTCGAACGTCAAGCGCCACGTCCTGGTGAAGCTGCAAATCAAGTCATCATGAACAACTGCATTCGTTGTCACACCGACCTCAACACCACATTGGCCAACACCGGGAAAGTGGACTATATGATGACTGCTGTGGGCGAAGGCAAGGTCTGCTGGGACTGCCATCGCAACGTGCCTCACGGTGGACGCTCCAACCTTGCTGCCACTCCCGATGCCAAAGTGCCATTGCCTGACAGCCCTGTGCCATCCTGGCTCCAGAAAATGCTGAAATAATCTTATTACGAATACAATATCTGCAGACGAAAATCAAAAAATATAATTATGGAAAACAACAACAAGTTATCAAGCGGAAAAGCATGGGCATTGTTCATCATTGCCATGGTGGTAGTCTTCGGTCTCGGGCTGCTCACCAGCGCCCTGATGGAGCGACGTGCCGAAGTTGCCAGCATCTTCAACAACCGCAAGGCTCCATTCACAGGCGAAAAGATTCATGCGCAGAACGAGGACTTCCGGACCGACTTCCCTCGCGAGTACGATACCTGGCGCCAGACACTCGAAACAAACTACGATTCCAAGCCTCTTGACGTCAACAATCCCAACAGGGAAGGTGTAGTGCCTCAGATGTACCACAACGGAAACGAAGCTACCGACGTGCTC
>CACXAG010000261.1 GCA_902765585.1 uncultured Prevotellaceae bacterium | reverse complement strand
AGCTTTGCAGGACAACGCGTCGAGCAGTGGCGAGAACACCCCTTACTGGCTGAACCTCAGTGCTCAGACCAACGGTGCCGTCAAGGTGCGCATAGCCACCCCCGACGAGATATTCGATTATTTAGACCAAAACAAGAATCAAAAATATCACGTCAAGGATGGTGAATTGCCCATGCGTACCCATGGTGTGGGCAGTTACACCTCGCGTACGATGCTGAAATTGTGGAACCGCCGGAACGAGTTGTTAGCCGACGCTACCGAGAAGTCGGCTTCGCTGGCACAGTGGCTAGGTGTGCAGACCTATCCGCAAACGGCCATCAACGATGCCTGGGTGCGCAACCTGTGGCAGGCTCACCACGATGGTATCACAGGAACCAGCATCCCTAATGCCTACCTCTACTCTATGAACGACTATGTGCTGGTCAACAAGACGCTGGCCAACCTGCTGAAGACCACAACCGGCAACATTGTCAGAGCAATGGACACTCAGACAGAGGGTATGCCCGTAGTTGTTTACAACCCGCTTTCGTTCCAACGCACCGATATTGTCGAAGCCCGTCTCACCATGCCTGCTCAGCCAGAAGGACTGCGTGTGTTTGACAAAGACGGCAAGGAAGTGTTGTCGCAAATCAGCAGTTACGATGACACGACGGGCGAGGTGGTGTTCCTTTTTGCCGCAACAGTGCCGTCGCTGGGCTATGCCGTCTATGATGTGCGTTTCGGCGAGGCCTCGCAGTTGACTTCTTCGTTACAAATGAACCGCCGTTCGCGTCAACTGTCTAACGGAAACTATCGACTTACCCTTTCCGAAACAGGCGACCCCTCACAGCTCATTGATCTGGCCAATAACCGACAAGTGCTCAGTGCTTCGCAATTGCAGATGATATACGACCACGAGGACACTTGGCCCTCATGGGAGATTTCCTATACCGACATTCTTCGCACACCGACGGCTGTCGATGAGAATGTCAGCATAACGAAGGCTGAAGACGGCCCGCTACGCAAGAGTTTCAGAGTGGTCAAGGAGAAAGACGGCTCGCAGTTCGTACAGTATATCCGCATGAATGCTTTGGACAACCGTATTGACATTGTCTCAGAGGTTGACTGGCAGAGCCATGAGCGCATGCTGAAAGCCAACTTTCAGATGGCTTTCAGCAATCCCAAAGCCACCTACGACATCTCGCTGGGTACCATTGAACGAGGCAACCGCACGGCCGACTGCTACGAAGTACAGGGACACCAATGGGCCGACATGTCGACGATCGACGGCAGTTATGGCCTGTCTATACTCAACGACTGCAAGTACGGGTGGGACAAACCCACTGCCAGCAGTCTGCGCCTGACCCTGATACACACCCCGTCGACAGGTAATGGCTATACCTATCAAGCCGACCAAGACCTGGGTGTCAACTTGTTCACCTATTCGCTGTTCCCCCATCAGGGCAAATGGAGTGAATTGACCCAGAAGGCTGCCTCGCAACTGAACCAGCCTTTGGTAGCTGTTACTGCCCCCAAACATGAGGGCGCATTGGGGAAAGAAGTAGAGTTTCTTTCTGTCAGCACCGACCAAGTAGCAGTCAAGGCGGTCAAGAAAGCAGAAGAGACAAACGAGCTCATTGTGCGCGTCTACGAGTGGGCAGGGCAACAGCACGACCAGGTAACTCTTACCTTCCCGGCACGTGTGCTCTCAGCCCGTGAGGTCAATGGACTGGAAGAGCAGGTAGGCAGTGTTACAACCAGTGATAATACACTAACATTCAGTATAAGCAAGTATCAGCCTAAAACCTTTGCCGTCACGCTGGCGGCCGCTATGACGCCCACCGATGAGCAGACCGATGTTGCTGTCTCTCTGCCTTATAATGTCGACATGATGAGTTACGACTCCGATCTGACGGCCAGAAAAACGCCGTACGGTGTAGTGGGCAGACCATCGACCTGCCAGCAGCAGGGCGCAAGTTGTATCTTCTGGCGGCCTCTACCGAGGCTACGGGCACGGTAGGCGAATTTGTGGTGGGCGACCAAACCTATCAGTTTGAAGTTCCTTACTATGGTGGTACGTTAGGACAACTGGACTCGCCCTATAACGGAGGAACACGCTATCGCAAGCAAGATGTAGCCCTTACTACTACTCATAGCCATCATGTCAGCGGCAATAGCGATGAGCATTATCGCTTTCTGTATATGTACCGCTTTGCCCTGACACTACCCGAAGGTGCAACGCAGTTGATACTGCCTTCCAACAGCAGTTTGATGGTTTTTGCAGCAACCATCTCTGACACGCAAGCCGACGACATTCAGCCGCTCACAACTCTTCAGACCTACATAGACTATAAAGAACTGGGTAGTCTGTCGGACGATGGCTGTGGCGAGTGGATCACGCCGTCAACCATCGTGGCCAGTCATCAGAATAATGCCAACGAGAGTGCCAAGATGGCGGCAGACCGTGATGAGTTGACCAAGTGGTGCGTAACAGCCAGTCAGAGCCAGACTCCCTACCTGGAGTATCGTTTCAGCGAACCGCGCGAGATTTGCCAATGGATGGTGCTCAACGCGGGCAGTGAGTCGGGCGACTATGTTACCCATGCCTGTAAGTTGCAGCGCTATGCCAATGGAAACTGGATAGATGTGGATGTGATATCGGGCAACAGAGACAATAAAATAGTACGCGGTGTTACGCCCTTTACCACCGACCGTGTCCGCTTGCAGATGATTCAG
>CACXAG010000260.1 GCA_902765585.1 uncultured Prevotellaceae bacterium | reverse complement strand
GCGTCGGCATCATCGGCGCCGGATGGATAGCCGAGAAGGCTGCCATCACCCTGAACGGACTCACAGACTGCCAGGCATACGCCATCGCCTCGCGGTCGCAGGAGAAAGCCGTGGCCTTTGCCTCGAAGTGGAACATCCCCAAAGCTTATGGCTCGTACACAGAACTGCTGAACGACCCTGATGTGGACTTGGTTTATGTGGCTACACCCCATTCCCACCATTACGACGTGACACGTGAGGGCCTGCTGATCGACAAGCCCTGCCTGGTGGAGAAGGCTTTTATGGCTAACCTGCGGCAGGCCAAGGACATCGTCGAACTGGCTCACGAGCGGGGCGTCTTCCTGGCCGAGGCCATCTGGACACGCTACCAGCCTGCAGTGGGCATCGTGCGCAAACTCCTAGCCGACGGGCGAATCGGACTGCCGCGCCTTGTGACAGCTACCCTCGGCTATTCGATGGGCAACAAGGAGCGCATCTTCCGGTCTGATCTCTGCGGCGGATCATTGCTCGACCTCGGCGTCTACGTCCTCAACTTCGTCCGCATGTTCTGCGATGCTGACATTGTAACCCTCGATGGCTACTGCGTCAAGAGCGACACTGGCATGGACCTGACGAACACCATCACCATGATTCTCAGCGACGGTATCGTGGCCAACGTCCAGTCGTCAGCACAATGTGTGGGCGACAACATCGGCGTCATTGCCGGCACAAAGGGCAACATCATCATCGACAACGTCAACAATCCGCAGCGCATCACCGTCAATGGCCCCAACCGCGTCTTCGTCGAGGACATCCATGTGCCTCAGCAGATTACCGGCTACGAGTACCAGTTCCTGGCCTGCCGTCAGGCACTTATCGACGGCTTGCTGGAACCCCGTGAGATGCCGCATGCCGAGATGCTCTATATCATGCAGCTGATGGATGGCCTCCGCCAGAAGTGGGATGTCCGCTATCCAATGGATGAATAGCGGTTTTATCGCGCCAGCGGCAACCAAAGACTCATGTCGTCGATGCCGCGGTTGTCCCATGCGTAATAGGGAATGAGGCGGACTTTTACCTTTCGCTTGGCAGCGGGGCGCAGTTCGCGGTAGAGGGTATTATTGTCCCAGGCGCTGTCGTTAGTGACAAGGGCGTCGGTTTCGAGGGCTATCATGGTGGTGCCGCTGATGGTGACTGGAACCTCGCGGAACTTGGCATCGGCAGGGATGGCGACGTCGTTAATGCGGGGCTTGCCAGACGCAGCGGGAATAGTTCCAATATCCTGACCCTCAAGGCAGTAGACGATGGGACCACGCATAACAGCGACCTGGTTCTTGGCTTCCTCGACCAGCGGATTGGCCTCGACAAGACGGACGGGCATGGGCAGGTCTAACTCGATGACATCACCCTTTTTCCATTTGCGGGGTTGGCGCAGGTCTTCCACAAGGATGGGCTCGCCATTCAACTTCAGCGACAGGTCGGTACTCCAGCCGGGGATGTGCATACGGATACTCTTGAGGTTCTTGGCCTTGTTGATGGTGAGGCGGATGTGACCATCCCAGGGGTAGTTGGTCTGCTGCTCTATCTCAAGATCCTTGGTCTTGAGGGTATTCTGGCCGTAGAGGTTGACCCAGAGCGTATCCTTGTTGATGCTGTAGGCGTACTCCTGGGCTTGGCAAAGCGTGCGGAGGGTGTTGGGCGGACAGCAGAAGCAGGAGATGTAACGCTGGCGGTGCTTGGGCCAGCGCATCGTGTAGGGGAACTCCTTGGTGCGGCGCAGGGCCTCGGTATAGAAGAAGTCCTTGCCGTCGAGCGAGATACCGCTGAGGATGCCGTTATACAGCTCGTTCTCGATGTTGTCGATGTACTTGGGATCAACGGTGGTCTGGAACATGCGCCAACTGAACAGCAGCATGCCAATCTGGGCACAAATCTCGTTGTGGGCAGCCTCCTGCGGCAACTGGAACTGGCGACCATAGGCCTGGTGAATCTGCTGGATGCTGGGCTGGTCGTAGGTGGTGCCGTCGGGCGAGACTCCGTCGTAGAGGGCACCACAACCGCCCATGATGTAAATCTTGTGATTGACGATATCGTCCCAGATGGCGCTGAGGTTCTTCAGCAACTGCGCCTCGCCGGTCTCGGCATAGAGGTCGGCGACACCGGCATAGAGGTA
>CACXAG010000259.1 GCA_902765585.1 uncultured Prevotellaceae bacterium | reverse complement strand
GGCATGATGACAAGAAGGGCTGTCAAACGTCTTAATGACATAAAACAAACATCTATGAAACGATTGAAAAAATGGTGCCTGACACTGACAGTCGCCTTGACAGTCCTGACGGCAAACGCAGGGGAATTGCAGAAACCGACAGAGATTCCTCGTGTATTGTTTTCTACTGATATCGGAGGTACTGACCCTGATGATAACCAGTCGATAGCACACCTGATGATGTACACTGACCTGTTCGACCTGGAAGGTCTGGTATCATCACCATCCTTCGGCAGCAACTGTGCTGGAGCCCGCTATCAGCTCATCGTCCGCGAAGAGATTATGCGCGACTGGGCCCAGCGCTGGCAGTGGCTCAAGGACGAAGACGAGGAGGCCTATATCTTCACGTCGTTCCGCGAGCCCTCGACTGATGGTATGCGTTATCTCTACAGCTATGATGCCCTGCATTGGGACACCATCCCTGGTGTCATCATGCCTCCAATGATTGGCAACGAGAAACCTTATACCGATGCCTTTACGGGCGAGGAGAAGTGGCCTAACTTCGCACCCCAGCAGCGCTGTCTGCGCGACCCCTCCATCATCCAGGGGCCTGACGGCACCTTCCATCTCGTTTGGACTACCCAATGGTCGGGTAGCCGCTTCTTCGGCTATGCCAGTTCGAAGGACCTCATCCATTGGTCGGAACAGCGCGAGATACACGTCATGGACGATATTCCCACCAATAACGTGTGGGCTCCCGAGCTATTCTATGACGAAGACCTGCAGTTGTACTTCATCATCTGGTCGTCGCAGATAGACCCCAAGACGTATACTGATGCTGACAAGCTGGGCACGAACAACTGTCATCGTCTGTGGTACACCACCACCAAAGACTTCCAGACCTTCACACCCGCCAAGCGCTACTACGACCCAGGATTCAACAGCATCGATGGGTTCTTGATAAAGCGCGCTCCCAAGGACTATGTGCTTGTGGTGAAGGACAACCGCAAACCGGGCTATAGCAACCTGTTTTGTGTATTTGGCGAATCACCCTACGGACCATTCAAGAATCCTACTGAGCGTATCGGCAGGACTTTCTCTGAAGGACCTTGTGCCGTGCAGTTGCCCGATGGCGAATGGCTCATCTATTTCGACCAATATCATCCGCAGGAGTACACGGCCGTCTCTACGCGAGATTTCAAGACCTTCACCTCTGCCGCCAGTAGGGTAAGCATCCCAGAGACGCATAAGCACGGTACCATCGTGAAGATTAAGAAGAGCCTGCTGGACAAGATTCTGAATGCGGGCAACACCCTAAATGACAAATAATAAACAATAAATAAACAAATACGATTATGAAAAACGGAAAGACATGTTTTGGCGTGATTATCGGTACTCGCGCCTATTTTAACTCAGAGTTGGCCAAGGACGTGCGCAAGCAGCTGTTGAAAACCCTCGAAGACGGTGGCTATGAGTATATCATTCTGCCTGAGGATGCCACGCCGACAGGCTCCAGCAGCATCGAGACGCGTGAGGACGGACTAAAGGTCAGCAAGCAGTTCCGCGAGCACCGCGACGAGATAGACGGCATCATCGTCTCGCTGCCCAACTTCGGCTTCGAGATTGGCATCATCAATGCCATCAGCGATGCCGACCTGAACGTGCCCGTGATGGTGCAGGCCTGCGACGACGAGAACGACAAGGTAGACCTGGACTCGCGACGCGACGCCTTCTGCGGAAAAATCTCCGTCTGCAACAACCTCTACCAGTATGGCATTCCCTTCACCGACACCACCCTGCACACCTATTCTATATATAGCCCGCTGCTGAAGCAAGACTGTGACCGCTTCGCCGCCATCTGCCGCGTAGTCAACGGACTGCGCCACTGCCGTCTGGGGCAGATAGGCACACGTCCCTTGGGCTTCAACACCTGCCGCGCCAGCGAAAAGCTGTTGCAGCGCTCAGGCATCACCGTCGTTCCTGCCGACCTGAGCGAGATACTCTATGCCGCCCAGAAAATCAAGGACGACGATCCGAAGTTCATCGAGATGTGCAACCGCACGTGCAACTATGCCCAGGTGCCCGACTCGTACAAGGAGAAACTGGGCCTGCAGGCGAAGTTCAGCGTAGCCGTCGAGAACTGGATTGAGGCCAACGACGTGCAGGCTGTCGCCATCCAGTGCTGGGACTCG
>CACXAG010000258.1 GCA_902765585.1 uncultured Prevotellaceae bacterium | reverse complement strand
GTCCCGGCAGCGAGTGTCAGGGCGACGGTGCCGTAGCTGGCATCTCCTTCTTTCTGCGCTACCGTCTTTACCTTTGTGCCGTCGGCGTCGAAGATGGCGATATTCAGGCGACTGCACAATTCCGTGATGTCGGTGGCAGCACGGGTTCCAAACGATTCCTGCTCATACTGCGTCATGTGTAGGATGACGTTTGCCTCCTTCATAGACACAATGTCCTCGTCGAGGACAGGCTTCTCGCACGCTGCTACCAGCAGGGCGAGAGCGATTAACAAGTACTTCTTCATGATGGCTCAGTCTATAGTGATTGAAACAGTGGCAACGGGACGAATGCGGGCTGTAGCACCGAAGTTGTCGAAACCATCGGCAGTAGTCTGGGAGAGAATGCGATAGAGAATGGTTCCGCTGGCATCATAGAGGTATTTCCCACTGGCGCTTACATCGGACTCAAAGGTGTCGTTGATGGCACTGAGGGCGACGTAAATGACATTCAGTTCGTCGTAGGTGGGCAAACGCCAATCGCTGATGCCATCCACGTCCGCCTCGGCCAGTTTCTCATCAATGAGGGCTTCGAGGACTTCTGGATGCCCTATGAAACTGACATCGTTGTAAGCCTTTCCTATCGTTGTTTCGTTAGGTGAAAGCAACGTCAACTCAGCCGACTGACCATCATCGGCTACAATGGACTTCAGCACGTAGCAGCCCTGATAGGTGGAGCCTACAGCGGGGAAGCCTTCTGCGTTGCCTGGAGTGTCGTTATTCCCATTATCACCACCATTGTCATCATCAGCCGCACTGCTGCCGTTCTCGTCGAACTCAAAGCTAATCGTCCTTTCCCCAAGCCACATTGCCCCCGTGATGGTTCCAGTCAAGTTGACACCCACGGCCTCGGTGTACGTTCCTTCGATGTTAATCTTGTACCCAGCCTCCAGTTCGTTGTTGGTGCTGTAAGTGTAGGTTTTTGTCGTGCTGCCGATGGTGATGTTCACACTGACGCTGGCAGGCTGATTGCTTGGTGGCAGCAGGTAGGCACTGGTAGCGTTCTGCCATGTGCGGCCGTCCTCTTGGCGAGTCAGCGCGATGGTATGGCTGGAGGAGGCTACGGCAAAGCCACCGCCCACAGTGACACTCTGCCACAGCGGGGCAATCGTCACGCTCACCGCCGTCGCCGCCGTGGGAATCTTCCGCAAAACCACGTCCTGAATCAGCATCATCCGTCGAGCCATGCCTAATGTCACGGTGTTGGTGCCGCCGTCCGTGAGCGTCGCCGTGGCCATGGCCGCCATCAGGTCGCCGTGTGCCTTGCCTTCCCTCAGCGCAATCGCCGACGTCACCGTGGCTTCATCCGCCGAGGGCAGCACATAGTCCTCCGCAGACGCGCCGCCCACGGCATACACCGAGTACGTCCCCTCCGTCAGCGCGATGTTCAGCGTCTGCCCCTCGTCGCCGATGGTCTGCACCGCCCGGCACTCCTCTCCGGCAAAGACATACACTGTCACGGGGTACGCCACCGTCGCCTCGCTGCCAGAGCCGCCCGAGCGCGTCCGCACCTGCAGCACCGAGTTACCTACCTGGCCCGTCGGCGAGACTGCCGTCTCGTCCTCGAGCCCTTTCTCACACGCTGTCAGCCCCAGCACCGCCAGGGCCGACACAATCAATGATAAATGCTTCATTGTTTTGTAATAGATTAAATTGTTATCTGGGAATATCCCCATTCCATATAACGAAAAAGCCTCCCCTACAGTCTGCACTGCGGGGAGGCCCGTTCATGTTACCCAGAAAATCTTTCTACCTTTGTGGCAGAACAATACTCACTATTCCAATGGAATGTCGGGATGCTGCACGGCGAGGGGCAGGTCCTTCTGCGAGAGGTAGAACATGTAGAGGATGCAGTCCTTCGTGCCGCGGTTCTCGCCGTGGTGTACGGTACCCACCATCTCCACGACGGCCTCGCCCTCATGCACCACATGCGTCTTGCCGTCCAGACCGATGATGGTCAGCTCGCCCTGCACCAGTATGCCGTAGTTCATCACAGGGTGGTGGTGCCAGCCCAGCTTCTGCCCGGCGGGGAACACGTACTTCACTGCCACCAGCTCGGGCCGTCCCTCGAAGTAGTCGGGCAACTCCACGCCGTCCCAGCTCTGCGAAGTGCGGATGAGTTCGGTGCTCACCACCTGCGGCGAAGTGCGGATGAGTTCGGTGCTCACCACCTGCGGCGCGGGATTGTCCTCCTGCGCATGGGCATCCTTACACGAGTTCAACACACTTGCGCCGCAAATGAAGATGGCGGCAAGCATCCAACTCATAATCTTTCTCATAATTGTCTTGAAATTAAAATTGTTTATAAATGTTTATTTTACCTTGGTCATCTCGAAGGTGGCGGTGTAGGTGCTGCCGTCGGCCTTCTTGCGTAAAGCTGTCCACTTCATCACGCCGTTCTCGATGGTTATTTCCCACCACTCGCGCAGCTCCTCGCTGTCGGCGGTCTTCTTCCAGCGGGTGCAGAGCAGGGTGCCGTCGACGAAGTATTCAGCCAGCACGTCATTGTTCGCCACCCACTCGGTGCCTACCTTATTATAATACGCGTAGGTACCGTCGGCCTTGTACTCCCAGCGGTGCATCTCGCCGTCGGTGTGCTCGTCCTCCGCGCTGGTCACCTTGCCCTCCCACGTGCCGAGGATGTCCTGGCTGTAGTCGGCGGTGATGCGGTCATAGCGCTCCTTGCCATAGGCCTCCTGGTAAATTTTTTCACCGTCCTCATAGACCGTCCAGTCGGAACTCATCAGCAAGTCTTTGTCCGTGATGGAGAGGATGGTGCAGTCCAGCACCTGACGGATGTTGCCGTCGGTATTGATGACGTTCACCTTGTTGCCGTCGATCTTCACGTCGGCCAGCACCTTCACGTTCCACATGGGGGTACTGAAGTCCGACAGGCTGCCGTAGGCCTGGGTGGGCGACACAAAGGTCAGCACCGTCTTCCAGTTCGTGGGGCACGGTTCTCCATCCAGTTCTTCCACCATCCACTTGCCGATAATCTTCTCGGCAATGTTGGACTGTGGGGCGGGGTTGTCGTCGTTCGACGAGCACGATGTCATTACACTTGCGCCGCAGACGAGGGTGGCGGCGAGCATCCAGTTCAGAATCTTTTTCTTTCTCATTGTTTTGTTTTTAAATGAAACTTGTTGTTACCTAAATTTTTTTCTTTGTGACCCGCGGGGGAGTCGCGCTCGGCCCGCAGGGACGCTTGCCTTAGCAAGAACCCCTGCGGGCCTGTGGTTGTTGCGTTTATCTGCCCCAGATGCTGCCTGGGGTGTCGCTGATGTCGATGTCATCCTCCTCGTCGAGGTTGGTGCTGGTGCTGGTCAAAGGACTGCCGGTCAGCATACAGGTTCTGTGTTGCAACTTCACCACACGCATCGTGGGTTTCTGATAGTCTTTTCTTTTCATATCATTGTCCTCCATTTATTTGATTACTACTTTACGTCCGTTATTCACATACACGCCCTTCGCGGTGGGCTGGCCTTGCAGGCGGCGGCCGTCGAGGGAGTACCACGCATCAGAATTCGTGGAATTCGTGTAATTCGTGGTCGAAATAATTCCCGTGGCCTCGTCGTCGCCGAAGTCGATGTTGAAGGCGGTGAGGCGGCGGGCCAGGAGGGCGCCGTCGCTGCCAATCTTGAAGTAGGCGCGCTGGGCACCGATGCC
>CACXAG010000257.1 GCA_902765585.1 uncultured Prevotellaceae bacterium | reverse complement strand
AAATCGAGTTAACTCAGCTGTTTCACGTGTGAGTGATGGGACAACAAAGAAGGTTGTGAATAGGTAACGGATGCATGAAAGGCGTCTTACTGTTGTTCTGATGCCTTCTTCGGGTCGTGGAAGGCATCCTTTACAAGGTAAGAAGGCATTCCTGATAGGGGCAAAGTGACTTATACTGATATAGGTAGACACATTTATGAACAATAAAATGTGTTATTATGAGTAAAAGTCAAAATCATTACACTGTTTACAATGATGAGGAGCGTCTTGCTCTTCTGCGAGAGTTTAAGATGTCCGGCATGGGCAAGCATTCTTTCTGCAAGCTTCACGGCATCAAGAGTACTTCAGTCCTAAGATATTGGGAAAAGAAGTACGTAATTGAAAAAGAAGTTGTACCTTTGCAGTCGGATTGTGAAGAAGACGAGATGGCAAATCGCAGCAAGGACAGCTACAAGGATGAGAATGCGCAGCTGAAGAAGCGCATCAAGGAACTGGAGAAGGCATTGCAGTTCTCCCGTCTGGAGACCTTGGCCCGCGACATGATGATCGACAAGGCCGAGGAGTATTTTGACATTGCGATAAGAAAAAAATCTGGGGCCAAGTAGCAATGGAACTGGTCTTCGAGTGCGGTCTCGCCATCGCACTTGTAGTCCGGCTGTTTGGCCATTGCCGTCAGGCCTTCTACCAGTCGAAGGCCGACATTGAGAAGGAGGTGGAGCATGAGCGTAAGGTCATCGAAGCCGTCAGGGAAATCCGCGAGGAGGATCCTGGTATCGGCGGCTACAAGCTGTGGCTGATGCTCATCGATATGTTCGGGCGCGCCTTTGTGCCAGGACGTGACCGTTTCTATGTCCTTCTGCGCCGTAAGGGACTGATGCTTCCCAAGCCGAAGCCCCGCCATACGACGAACTCAAACCACCGCTACCACAAGTACAAGAACCTGATCAAGGACATCGTGCTTACCGCAGCCAACCAACTTTGGGTGGCCGATATCACCTACATCGCCCTTGCAGGCGGTGACGTATGCTACCTGCATCTGATTACGGATGCCTATTCGCACAAGATAGTTGGCTGGGCGCTGGCCAGGACACTCAAGGCTGCCATTTCAATGGAGGCGCTGAAGATGGCCGTTGAGCAGGCGGTGGCGATGTCCGGCAGCGAGATTCTCAAGGGGCTTGTCCACCACTCCGACCGCGGAGTGCAGTACTGCTGCGATGCCTACGTGGCTATGCTCAGGGCGCATGAGATCAGTATCTCCATGTGCGAGGACTACAAGCCTACGGACAATGCGATTGCCGAGCGTGCCAACGGTATAATAAAGGTGGAGTGCCTTTATCGGCAGAAACAGTTGCATACGTATGAGTACATGCAGAATCTCATCACGCGCTTCATCCATTTCTACAACTACCACCGCCTGCATATGAGCATAGGCTACAAGACGCCTGCGGTGGCACATCTGGAGCAGGGAGTGCAGGAAAAGATGTGGAAAAACAAAATTTATCCTAAAAAAGACAGCACAGATGAAAATAATGTCGTATCTTTGCCGAGCCGAACAAACAGTCCGGGCGAAGGCGTATGCCAGCGTACCTGACATAATACTGAATGCCCCATCGAGGGGCATCCAGTTTTGCCGAACAAACAGCCCAGGGCTCTGCGTGTCCAGCATGACCGAAGTGTCAACTAAAACAGCACAGCTTTTTCGCTTGTGTCTATCGATTCAGTATGACAACAACAAAAGCGTCTACAGAATCAGCTAATGAAGAGAAAAAGTGTCTAGTGAAATCAGGAAAAGTCAGTTAACCCTACCCTCTCAACCGTTCGGCTATACTCAAACGGTTGTTCCCCTATACTCAAACGACTGTTCTCCTATACTCAAATGCTGGAGCACCATTTTTGCATGGGTGTAGAGTGGGTGTAGAGTAGGGGCATACTTTTTGCGAAGTGCAACTTTGAACATTCTCCTGATAATCAGTCGATTATGAAACAAAGGTGTAGAGGGGCATACTTCTTGCTTGTTTTACAATATATGTATGAGTAAACCATGGGGAGTGCACCACAACGGTACACTCCCCCTAACGTTGACCTGTCTTTTTATAGTGCATCGAGGTTTCCGGCATAGAAATCGCTGTCGCCGCGTTCCTCGTCGGTCATGTCCACATGCGGATGGACGTCGATAGGCTCAAGGTTGATGCCGAAGCGGTTCAGGTTCTGATTGGTGTAGGTGAGCTGGGCACCGAAAAGGCAGATGGTC
>CACXAG010000256.1 GCA_902765585.1 uncultured Prevotellaceae bacterium | reverse complement strand
TAATTTTTATATTATATATATATTATAATATATATATAATATAATATAAATATTCATTAGGGAATAACGTCGAGTTCAGTTCGCTCTTCACAGTAATCGGGCTTTGCTCGCTTGCCTTATGCAACTGTCTTTTCCTGTAGGAGGTTGACTCCTTTTAGGCCTTCTAATTTAACAATTGTCTATCCATACGGAAAAGGTTGACTCGCACACCTGAGGAGAGTTGTCGACTTCCGCTGAGGTGGTTGACTCTTTTCCTAAGAACGTAGACTTTGTACGGATATTGTTTACTCTTCATCTGTTTTTGTTTACTTTGTACTGAAATGGTTGACTGCCCCGGGCGCAGCCAGACCTATGAAAAACACTCAGGGGGTGCCCTGCGGCAGGGGGCAGACAGCCCCCGAGAGCGTCCCTGCAGGCTTCCACATGACGCGCTGCGGACCTTGCTCCTGATGCGCCTCTGAGGGTGTCTTCATGCCAATGCTGGAATGTGGGCGGGTATCGTTGTAGAAAGCGATGAAGCCGGATATACGCTCCAGCGCGTCCTGATACGTCTTGAAGCGCCGCTCGCGGTAGACGACCTCGGTCTTCAATATGCCGTTCACACGCTCCGCTATGGCGTTGTCCGTAGGCTTGTAGTCCTCCGTCATGCTTATCCTTATACCATACTTTTTCAGTTCGTCCGTATAGGCGTTGCAGCAGTACTGTACGCCTCTGTCAGAGTGATGGATGAGTCCTTTCAGCTCATCGGCCGTTGCCTGCGAGATGGCCATTCTGAGGGCCTGTAGCGTATATTCCGCCTCCAGCGTTTCAGACAGGCACCAGCCCACGATCTTGTGCGAGCACCAGCCCACGATCTTGTGCGAGTAGGCATCCGTAACCAAGTGCAGGTAGCAGCAGTCGTCCACCAGGTCGATGTACGTGATGTCGCTCACCCAAAGCTGGTTGGGACGTGTAGGAACGAAGCCGCGGATGAGGTTCTTGTACCTGTGGTAGCGGTGGTTCGAGTTCGTCGTATGACGCGGCTTCGGGCGTTTCTGCGTCAGCTGGTAGTCACGCAGCAGCTGCAGGAAAGCATCACGTCCTGGCACCCAGTCACAGAGGAACATACGCTTCGACATCAGCCACAGCTTGTAGTAGCCAATACCTGGGTCCATCTGGCGGATCTGCCTGACGGCATCCACGATGCGCTGCACGCGGAAGAGGTACTCCTGGTCGCGCTTCTGTTTCTTGTAATAGGCCTGTTTGCTCCGGTCAAGCAGTTCACAGCAATACACTATCGTATAGCCCGTATTGCTGTTCAGGCGCCCTACTGCTTGACCCCAGCTTTTTTTCGCACCTTGATGCCCTGTTCCTCGATCACGTCGATGAGCGTGTTAAGGGCAAGGTTCTTGTCCTGACTGTACTTTAGCTGTTTCTCAAGCTTCTCTATCTGCTTGCGCTGGGACTCAATAAGGGCCGACATTGCGGCTACGTCCATCGGAGATTCTTCCTTCTTTTGTGCCATATCACTGTCCATTTGTACCGTTACTGGCTGCAAAGATGCACATTTTTCGTGAATTTCCAAAGGACTTAGGCAAGAATTTATCCAACCTGATAGTGTTCCCACATTCGGAAGGTTATATTTCATGGCTATTTCCTTCCGTGACTTACCGCTTTGCATGTACTCGATGCAGATACTACGCTTCAATGAGCGACTGAATTTTTGTTTTCCCATAATTCTTAAATGACTTTTATAATTTAACATTTAAGGCTTCATGGGAGTCAACCCCAGTCAGGCTAAGACAATCTGCAAACTCTGGTCATTTTTCTGATAAATCTTCGTTTTCCACATCTTTTTCTGCTCACCAGTCTGCTCATGGGCGTCGTTTGGAGTCTGCAGGCCTATACTATAGTGTGGGCGCTTGCTGTTGTAGAAGAGAATGAAGCGCTCAATCTGCTCCAAAGCCTCCTCATACGTCTCAAAACGTCTGTCCTGACGATATACGCTCTCATCCTTGATGATGCCGTTCACGCGCTCTGCAAGGGCATTGTCAGTGGGTTTATAGTCCTCCGTCATCGAGATCTGTATGCCATACTTCTGCAGTTCCTCCACATAGAGGTCGCAGCAGTACTGGATGCCGCGGTCTGAGTGATGGATGAGTCCGGAGAGGTCACCTCCACCGGCCTGCTCTATGGCCATGCGGAGGGCTTTGAGAGTGAAGACGGCTGCAAGGGATTCTGCCAGACACCAGCCCACGATCTTCTTCGAATAGGCGTCTGTTACGAGATGTAGGTAGCAGCATCCACCAGCGAGGTCGATGTAAGTGATATCGCTCTGCCACAGCTGGTTAGCGGCCATAGGCTTGAATCTCTTGATGAGATTCTTCCACTTGTGGTAGCGGTGGTTGGAGTTCGTTGTAGAGCGGCTCCTACGAGGCTTCTGCATCAGATGGTGGCGACGAAGTAGGTTCAGGAACGCATCGCGCCCAGGCATCCAGCCCGTATTGAACATCACGCAGAGCATCTTCCAGAGCTTAACGCCACCGATGCCTGGATCAAACCCGCGAATTTCTTGCACGGCATCAAGGATGTGAATCTCGCGTGCCAATTTCTCCGCATCGTCCGTCTTCTTCTTGTAAAAGGCCTGACGGCTACGGCCAAGCAGCTCACAGGCAGCAGTGATGGTCAGGCCATGCTGCCCGTTGAGTTCCTCTACTGCTTGGCCCCAGATTTTTTTCGAATCTCGATGCCGTTGCGCTCTGCCACGTCTATCAGCGTGTTCAGGGCCAGGTTCTGCAACTCAAGCTCGCGGATGTGTGCTTCCAGCAATGCAACCTC
The DNA here is from genome assembly GCA_902765585.1 of uncultured Prevotellaceae bacterium. Classification (GTDB taxonomy): domain Bacteria; phylum Bacteroidota; class Bacteroidia; order Bacteroidales; family Bacteroidaceae; genus Prevotella. The sequence continues at coordinate 291 of CACXAG010000256.1, read as the reverse complement.
TGGGGACTTCTCTGCTTCTTTCTTCTTACGTGCCATATCTTCTACAGGTTTGGATTCCGCCTGCAAAGATACAACATTTTTCCGTTTCCGATACCGGCATACCCAATTTCTTATTGTGGCAGCACCTACTTTGTAGTAATCACTCAGCTCTTCATAGCTGTTGTCTCCTGTCAGATAAGCTGAGATTATCTCCGCTTTCTTCTCTTTTGGAAATCTTGAATGTAAAATTCTCATACGTTTAACACATTTATTAAGTTCTTAAATGTGTCAACCTATATCAGTATAAGACAT
>CACXAG010000255.1 GCA_902765585.1 uncultured Prevotellaceae bacterium | reverse complement strand
GTGCTGAACAGCTCTTTCCAGGTGTTCTCCAGCGTGTCGCGGTCGGCACCGCCCATGCTCACGGGATAGAAGTAAACCACCTCGGTGCGGCGCAGGTCGGCATTCTCGAGCAGCGCTTTGGCCTTGATGAGCAGCGTGAGCTCACGCAGGAAGGCTTTGGCCAGCTCGGTGTCTCCTTTCCACTTGAGGTTGGTCATCACTTCATAGCCATGGAAGTAGCGTCGTTCATACAGGAAGGGGATGTTCACATCGCTGAACAGGTTACACCCGATGCCGCTGTTCTCGTTGCGCGCCAGGGTGGAACGCAGCGGGAAACCATAGACGTTGTCAATCTCGCGGGGCACAAATTCGACACGCTGCACCTGCTCGGCATATTCCAGAGACTTAGGCTTGTGCAACGATGCCACGAGTACCTGTTGGGAGCCGTATTCAAAGGTGAACGGCTGTGAGGGCTGGCCACGCTCGGCCCACTCGACATGGGTATTGGTGGTACCGAAGTCCACTGCAAAGATGAGTTCCTTGGCACTGGGGTTGTAAGGCTTCCACTGCGGGATAATCACACCGCCGAAACGGCCCAGGTGGTTCTGCACGCTCGCCTCGATGTAGTCAAACGAGCCATTGACATCATAGTAGCAAGTACTGTAGCCCGAGTGGGAACGGATGGCGTCCCTCACGGTCAAACCGTCGGTCTTGATGCCGTTCTTGTAGAAACGCAGTGTGGCACCGCCGTTCTCAATCATGGTGAACAGTTCGACGGTGTAGTCGTCGTTGACGTCGGTCTTGACAAAGGGGAATATGGATGTGGACATCGTTGTGCCGACAACACGGCCCGTATTGCGGCGCTCGTCAAATGTCCAGGTGTGGTCGTTGATGGGGAAGTACTTGCGCGACAGCTCGATATACCGGTTCTCGCCTTTCTTCACGCGGATACGCAGGGTGACCATTACACTGCCGTCGGCATACTCCTCGATGTCCAACACGTGACGTCCGGCAACGGTTCCCTTGATGTAGTCGGTGTCAAAGTAGGTAAACAACAACGGTTTTAAGGGTAGCAGGTAGCCACAGGTGGGCTGCGGCGTGCGTGGCTTGATGTTGCCGTCAAAGAAGTGGTCGGTGTCAATCACGCAGCCGCTGTCCAGCCGCACGATGGTGTCGGTCAGGAAATCGTCGGTGGTGACAAACGGATATTGTATCGAGGTATCAGGCAGTTTGCGGTCATTCAAGGGCACTCCACCAGTCAATACCTGGGTGGAACTGTCCCATTCCTTGTCGATGTAACGGAAGTGCTCCACACTGCCGTTGAAACCATTGACCAGCACCAGAGGCATCTCGGGCTTATTCTGGGGCAAGGAGGGACTGATGACAAAGTCGCTCTCGCTTGCTGCTGAGCGGATGTCAACCGAACGCTTGTGATAGAATCGTGCACCCAGCACGCTCACATCGATACCGCCGCCAAAGGGGTCGTAAGTGTGTTCCAACTGTTCCAGCACGGTGCTGGCGCGGCCCTCGTCGAGTGCATCCAGGTTGGGGATGACGGTCGAGATGCGGCGATACAGGTCGGGACGGTTCTGGCGCAGGGGCTCCAGGTTCTTCTGCATATAGGCATAGACCTCGCCGCAGTGCAGGCGCAAGGTGGGGTAAGCGTTCATCAGCAGGTACATGTAATAGACGAAGTCCTCGTCACGCTGCCACAGGTGGCGCGTCTCGCCGAACAGGCTTACGCCCTGTTCCACCTTGATGGCGTCGATGGTACCCAGTGCGGGTGCTGCCATGACAACCGATGCTGGCGAAGTGCCACCCAGCACCTGGCGATCCCACATGATGATGTACCAGTCCTTGAGCAGGTCAAAATTATAGACCTTGTCGCTGCGCAGGAACAAGTCGAGTGTCTCGCCGTACAGACGGTGCTGCGGATTGGACTTCAACTGCTCGAGGCACTCCTCACGGTTCCAGCGGATGATGCGGAGGTAACTCTTGTGGTTCTCGTAGTCAAAGAACAGCTGCGCCACGTCAAGGGCGTTGGATACCAGTCGTTCGTTCATGCGTGCGCCACGCAATCGGTCGTTAGCAAGTTGCTTGAAGGCGTTTTTCACCAAGTCGAGCTGGGCCAGCGGGCTGGGGATGGCGGTGCGCGGATTCTCGCTCAAGCCACCGTCCGGGTCCTTAATGCGGGCGATATCGTCGTCGGTATAGGGGACATGTGACACCCAGTCCTCTTCGCCGTTCTTGCTCGTGTTGTTGCTATATGATAATATTTCGCTCATATTAGTT
>CACXAG010000254.1 GCA_902765585.1 uncultured Prevotellaceae bacterium | reverse complement strand
TAATGTCAACAGGGTCGTTAAGAATAGTTTCTTCATAGTTATGTCGTGTTATTGGATGATGATTTTCTTGCCGTTTCGGATGTAGAGCCCCTTCGTGGGCTGGTCCACACGCACCCCCTGAAGGTTGTAGAGGGCATCGTCGGCAGGCTGATTAGTGACGGGCAGCGTGATGGCGGTGGCGCCGCTGTTGTGATAGAGGGTGAGGATGAGGCAGCACTGCTTGTTGCCTAACGAAAAGGTAAAGCTGCCCTCGATGGGACTGGCTGCCGTCAGCGTATGGGTGACGTAGGTCATGTCGGCGTCATTCTTGGCAGGGAAGACGTAGTCGGTGGTGCCATACTGCGTACCGTTGAAGCTCTTGATGTAGGCGTCGGAATCGTAGTTGTCGTAGCCGTAGAATGCCACCTTGGCAATCTTCATGTCGGCGGGCAGGTTGACGGTATAGTCGACATTGGCAGAATACTTGATGGTATTCGACTTGCCCGTGCCATAGCCTTTGCTCTTGGCATTGGTGATGGTGATGCCGTTTTCGAAGTGGTATTCGGAAGACGTGTTGTCGCCCGTGTTGGTCTCTGTCGAGAGCACGTAGGTCGTGTAGTCGCCGCCACTCTGGCTCTCCATGCGCTGTTTCCAGGCGGGATACTCGTTCTTGATGACGTTGAGCGGCCAGCTGCCCATGAACTGGTACTTTGTACGGCGCAGGGCGTTGAGCGACGTAGGAACAATACATCCCTTCCAGTCAGCGGCATCGGGGGTGTCCTCATAGTTATACAGGAAGCGGTAGTACAGGTGTTGGAGATTGTCGTCGTAGATGGCGAAGATAGGCTGGTAGTCTTTCTCGGGATTGTACGTCTTCTTGGCCAGTTCCCACTCGGTGTAGGTGTAGGTCTTGCCGTTCTGCGTGTAGGAGCGCGACTTGCCACGACTGGAGAGTTTGTTCAAGAACTTCTGGTAGTTGGCCTTGCCCGTCTCGCCGCCCAACTGGATGAAGCGTCCCCAGACGGCGCTGCCCTGCTTGTCGACGATGCGGCGGTCAGCCTCGCCGTTGGCATTGGTGAAGTCCTCCACGGCGGCGTTGTCCCTGTACTTATGGGCGTCGAGCCAGGCCACAGCGGTATGGATGGTGTTCTGCAGGGCCTCGGAGGGCTTTTCAATCGTCATCAGATACGACAGCAGGTTGGCTGACTCGTAGCCACTGATAGACGGCAGCTCGTGGGGACGGCCCTCCATGGGCAGGAAGTCGTCAGGGTCGTGCTGGGCACACCACGCTGCCTTGGTGCCGTTGTCGTCCACCTGACAGTTGATGATGCACTCGATGGCCTTGTCGAACGAAGTCTGGCACTTGGTGCGGTTAGCCTCGTCGACGATGTCGGCAAAGTCGCCCTTGTTGGTGGTGATGTCCTTGAGCATCTTCATGACGTTGGTCATCAGGTCGTCGTTGAAGGTGATGTAGTCCTGATAGCTGTCATTGCCTGACAGTGGCCAGTACTGCGACCAGCCACCCACGCTCTTCTCAGCTGTAAAAATCATGTCGAGAGCCTTCTGGAACGACTCCTGGTACTTGGCCACCTTGGTTTTCTGGTACACCTTGGCCAGGAAGCGCATCTCCATCGTCGTAGCGCCGTTGTCCAAGCAGGAGTGCACACTCTTGCCAGTGGTGTCGTCCTCTTTCTGGAACTCGATGTTCTTCATCCAGCCGCCGCTGTTCTTCTGGTATTTCAGCAACTTGTCGGCTATCTGCTGGGCCTCTTCGCTGCCGTACCATTCGGCAGGCATCTTGCCGTTGCAAATGTCAGACCATTTCATTGACGATGCGCTCTGCGCCTGAAGACCAGCCAATAGTCCCCAGAGAAAGAAAAGTGTTGTTAGTAATTTTTTCATTGTGTTTTGTTGTTTTTATTATGTAATATATCTATGATTCTATAGTCCACCCAAGGCATGGTGACGTAGCCGCCGTTGTCGAGGGTGTTGTAGTGGTAGATGCCGAAGCGTACGCCCTTCCAGTGGCCGAAGGCTACGAAGAACGGTTCGCCGACGGGCGTAAACCGCTTGCCGTCCTTGCTGCGGAAGAAACGGTATTGCTTATGGGGCATGTCGAAGGTCAGGCGCAGATAGACCTTGCCGTCCTTGCGGGTGACGTCCAACAGTTCGTTGGTCTTGCCCATGCAGACCAGTCCGGCATGTCCGCCGTCGGTCATCTTGGAACAATCCATCAGGATGGTGACCTCGCTCTGATAGCCCATCACCTTCTGCGTCAGCGTGTTGCGGGCAGTCTTGAAGTCGT
>CACXAG010000253.1 GCA_902765585.1 uncultured Prevotellaceae bacterium | reverse complement strand
ACAAAATCAGGAATAAGCTTGCATAGTCCAAGAAAATTGCCTATCTTTGCACCGCCAAGGAGACGGATGCACGACGGCTAATGCCCGCTGCATCTTGCAGAAGAAACGGTGGGGGCATCGAGCCCCCAACCGCTTCTGCCAAGAAGAACGGAGTACACTCTGGCACAGCCTGCTGCCTGGCAATCCGCTCGACCTCTGGTCGCTTGCAAGGCAAGAACCACATTTGGATTTGCAGAATCCAGCTAACTGTCAACCGTCTTAGAACATAGATTTTGGAATGACAACCATCTTAGGAATAAAAACAAAAGAGTAAACCGAAACAGGAATAAAGTAAAGAACTGACAACCTGTTTAGGAATAAAAAAGTAAAGTGTAAACCAAGTTAGGAATAACAAATAAAACTGTCAACCAAAATCAGTACACTACAGTTTGACGTGTTGCCAAACCGGTTGACTATTTATTCCCAACGTGGGAATATTTTGTTCCCAGTCTGGGAATATTTTGTTCCCAACGTGGGAATAATTTTTTCCCTTAATGGAAAAAAAATGGTCATAAAGCAGATTGTCACAGGGTGTTAGTAGAACTCTGAGTCCTCGGGCCAGTTATGAGACTTCTATCAGTCTTAGAAGAACGGGGAACGCTGGTTGAGCGCTTCTTTATTAAATAATGTATATTATTATGGTTGATTGTAAATAATCTCGTAGATTATTCGTACCTTTGCAACAATAAAGACAAGACGTACAGATGAATTTCGAATCACTTGTAGGACATATCAATCAGGTGCAGGACGTGCTTCAGGCGCAAGCCGCACATGCTGTAAACCTATCGCTCACGGCCCGCAACTGGCTGGTGGGGTATTATATCGTGGAGTTTGAACAGCATGGCGAAGACCGTGCTAAGTATGGCGACAATCTGATAAACCGATTGGCTAAAGAGATTAATCGTAAGGGTTTTGAGCCTCGTACTTTGCGACTATACCGTCGCATCTATCTTATATATCCGCAGTTGGGTACTGAAATAGGAACTTACCTTCATAAAAACTGTTTAGGAGTCCTTGATGCAAGCGGCAATTCAATTTGGCAATCAGCGACCGCCAAATTACAAACGTCTGAAAATCAGTTAAATGAGATTTGGCAATCAACGATTACCAAATTGGAAGAGTGGTCAACACCTGCTGATTGGCTCTTCAACAAATTGAATTATACCAGCCTGGCTTATTTGACAAGCATAGAGGATCCATTGAAGCGAGCATTCTATGAGCAGGAAACCATTCGTGGTTGCTGGACAGTTAGGGAACTTGACCGCCAGGTGTCTTCACAATACTACGAGCGCATGGGGCTATCGAAGGATAAGAAGGCCTTGCAAAAACTCGCCGTGAAGAATGCCCAGCAATTGGCTCCGCGCGACATTCTGCACAATCCCGTGACGCTTGAATTCCTGGGGATAGAGTCGCAGGAGATCTATACGGAAACGAAGTTGGAGTCGTACATCCTGAACCACCTGCAGGCGTTTCTGTTGGAGATGGGGCGCGGTTTCTGCTTTGAGGCCCGTCAGAAGCGAATCCTCATTGATCAGGACTATTTCAAGGCCGACCTCATTTTCTACCACCGCATCCTGAAGTGCCACGTCATCATCGATTTGAAGATTGACCGTTTCCGCCACGAGTATGCCTCACAGCTGAACCTCTACATGAACTATTACAAGCACGAGGTGATGCAGGCGGACGATAACCCGCCCATCGGCCTGCTACTGTGTACTGACTACGGCGTGACCACCGTTCAGTACGCCACCGAGGGTCTCTCGCAAAATCTTTTCGTCAGTAAATACCGCCTCCAGCTACCGTCAGAGGACGATATCAAGCAATACCTGCTGGAGAACATTTCGGAAGAGAAGTTCAAGGAATTGAAAGAAGAGGAAAACGCAGAATAACAAATACTAATTATGACTATAGAAGAACTGAGATCCCTGATGCGCATTCCTGCCGATGCTAGCAAGGAAACGATTATCCCAAATCGGTCGTTAGGCCCAATTAGTTCGGGTGATGTCAAAGTTCTCAGTTGTTCTCCAGAGTCCAAGGAATGCCTGCCGCTGATTTATCCCAAATCGGTCGTTAGACTGAATTGGGTTAAAACGTTCCAGCCTGTCAGCAGGAAGCAGACCTTTAACGATCTGCTTCTTGTTGTATTTAAAATCCAGTTAAGCATCCTATGATCTTCCAATCTATGTCTTGAAGGACATCGATGATTCTGCTCCATGAACAACATGATTTCATCATAGTGCTTTTGCCA
>CACXAG010000252.1 GCA_902765585.1 uncultured Prevotellaceae bacterium | reverse complement strand
TAATGCTCGGTGCAGCCGGGACGATAAACGTTCCAGAAAGCCTCACGGGTGAGGTTCTCCACCTCACGGTAATCACCGGGTCGCTCTAATCTGATAGTCATTTTTTCTCTATTTGATTGACGTTAGTGTCCTTAAGGTCTTTAAAGACACTAACGTCACTATCTGCAAAATATTACATTCTCGCCTTCTGCTTCTCGCCGGCGCCGGTACCGCGGTACTTGCTGCCGGCACTGTTGAACTTCCAGGTGAGGTCAAGGGAGAAGGTACGGCGGGCGGGATTGCTTGTGGTCAACTCGCGCGGTCCGAAGATGGTAGCCCCGGCCTTGCTGGTGTTGAAAATGTCCATGCAGCGTGCGTCAACGGTCAGTGAGCCAAGGTGCTGCAGGTTGATGTCCTTCTGCACTCCGATGCCGCTATAGAACCTGCTCTTGGTGATGCGGAAGTTGTCGTAGTCACCGCGCGATGTCACTTGTAACATAACGTTCAGGCGCCAGTCGTGCGGCAGCTCGATGTCGTTGTTCCACGTCAAGCCCAGATACGGGTGGTTCAGCGTGAGGATGGAACCGTCGGCAGTCGGCGTCTTGTAGTTCTGGAAGATGGCAATCGCCGTCCATGTGGGATGCCAGCAGCCAAACACGGGCCTCAGCGACGGCATGATGGTCAGTCGGTTATAGCTCTCCTTGCTGTTGATGGGATGCACGAGGCTGACGAGCGGATCCTCGGAACCGGGATAAGGCTCGGTGGACATCGTCTCGGAGTCCTTGATGCGTGCGTAGTTCAGCGTCAGGTTCATCCACTGGTAGGCGGCATTGAAGACCAGGCTGTGGGTGTAGGTGGGCTTCAGGTAGGGATTGCCGCTCTGATAGCTGTAACGGTTGATATAGACGGTCGAGCTGGTGAGGCTGCTGTAGGCGGGGCGCTGGATGTCGCGGCGGTAGGACAGCGACAGCTGCACCTTGCCGACGGGAGCCGACACCACAAACGTGGGGAACCAGTCGCCATAGTCACGGCACACCTCATCTTCACGCTCATTGAAGTTGTAGTAGTCGTTCTTCAGGTGCTCGTAGCGCAGACCCACCTGGGCGAATACCATGCCGAAGCGGCGGCCGAACTCCACAAAGGCTGCCGTTGACGACTCGTTGATCTCGGTGTCGGTGGCCTTGACGGGAACACTTGCCGTTGCCGAGAACGAGTAGGCATCGGTGCGGTGGTTGTAGGAGTATTCACCGCCCGCCGACAGGTTGCCCTGCCAAACGGGGTAACTCAGGATGAGCTTCGAGGCCCAGAAGTTGTTGCGGCTGCTGGTGTTGCTCTCGATGCTGCGGCTGACGGTGACGCCGTCCAGGACGGTTGCCTCGCTGGTGCTGCCCGGCGTCTCGGTGCGGTCAAACAGGCCGTCCACGTTCAGGTCAATGCCCAGGGAACCCACCTTGCCGTTGTAATAGGCATTGAAAATGTGCTTCCTGAAACGGTCGTGCTGCTCGACGTCGCTCACCGAGCGCTCGGTGAAGACGCCATTCACATAGCTATCGGTGGTGAACTGGTCACGGAAGTCGGCGCTGGGATGGCGGTCATACTTGTAAAAAGCACCCATGCTGTGGTTGTCGTTGAACATATAGTTGATCTGCAGTTGGGGCGACAAGCCCTTCCAGATGTTCTTGCCCTCCTGCGTGACAAGGCCTTCGACCCGGTCAGGACCCACAAAATAAGACAACTGGTTTTCCTGCAGCATCTTGGCGTGTCCGTAGCGGCCTGCCCAGAACGAGGCGGTGATATCCAATCCGCCTGTGCGGTAGTTGACGTCCAAATTATTAGTGATGGTATGGCCATACTGGTACATACCCGTCAGGTTGTCTTGGAAACTGAAGCCGTCACCCTGCGCCTTCTTCAGCGTGATGCGCACCACGGCCTTGGTCGAGGCGGCATAGCGAGCGCCCGGGTTCTGGATGACGTCGATGTGCTGGATTTGGTCGCTGCGCAGGCGGGACAATTCGCTAACATCCTGCACTTTGCGGCCGTTGATATATACCTCGGCCTCGCCGCGTCCCAGCACCGTCACGGCGCCATCGCGCTTGGCCTCCAGCGACGGCACGCGGGCCAGCGCATCGGCCACGGTACCTGCCTTCTCCAGGATGGTGCCTTCGACAGTCGTGCGCATGGCCTCACCCTTGACGCGCGTCTTGGGCAACTGGCTCTTGACAATTACCTCGCCCAGCATCAGCGTGGCCTCGTTCATCTTGACAATCAGCCCATCGACTGGATTCAGGAATTGCGTCTCGTAGCCTATGCTCGACACCTTCAACAGGCCATCGTTCTTGAG
>CACXAG010000251.1 GCA_902765585.1 uncultured Prevotellaceae bacterium | reverse complement strand
GAGAATGCCGATCGTCTGGCTACGCTCGCACAGCTTCCTGATTCCTGTGTCGCTTCTGCCGACTGTCTGGAACGCCTGCGTGCTGTCTTCGAAGAACACCATGTCTTCTCGCCCGCTATGATCGACGGCATCATCGCCCAGCTACGGGCTTTCGACGATGTAACGCTTCGCAAGAACATCGAGGGTTATCCCGAGGAAATCAAAAAGCTCGTCACGAAATATTTCCATTGCGGATAACACCGCGTTCAAAGCTTTACCCCGTACTTCATAATCCGCTCCTCCATCATACCTTCGGGCATGAATCGGAGGAGCGTTTTTGTGATGGTATTCAGCATCGACTGACGGATGTAGTCCTCGCGGATGTAGAGCGACACACGGCGCTGCGAGAGATAATCACCCTCAATACGACGCACGTTCTCGCGCTGACGGTCGGTGAGGAACGGCAGGTGCATCTCAGGGATAATGGTCTTGCCTTGCAAAAGCTGAAGGCACTGTCGCGCAGACATTGGGCTTCTTTCATGATCCACATTTTCTCGTGCTCTAAATTCTCTGGTTTGAACACAGGCAGTTTGCGCCAGCAGTCTTCGGCAAGATACACCATAAACTTCTCAGTATAGAGCGGAACCTCCAATATACCCTGACGCGAATTCCCGCTGATGGCGATACCTGCATCCAGGTGCCCCAACTGCAGTTCGCTCAACATCACATCAGCCTTCATCTCGCGGATGCTAAGTTTCACCTGCGGATACGCCTCGATGTAGTGGCGGATGAATTTTGGCAGGACATATGGGGCGATGGTAGGCCCGACGCTTAGATTGAATTCGCCTGCCACATCGCCCTTGTCCTCGCTCACCAGTTCTGCGATGCGCTCTGCCTCGGCAATAGCCCGTTCAGCCTGACGGATAATCTTCTCGCCTGCGATGGTAGGCGTAACGCTCTTGTTGCTGCGCTCGAAGATGCGCACGTCAAGTTCCTCCTCCAACTTCACCAGCATGGCGCTGAGGGTGGGTTGCGAAATGCCACAAGCATCGGCGGCCTTGGCAAAGTTACGGTAGCGGTCGATAGCTACGATATATTTCAGTTGCTGTAATGTCATACTTTACGAATTGAAAATTGATAATTGACAATTGATAATTGTATCTACGATAGAAAAAACCGATGCAAAGATAGACAAAATAATTCGTTTATCTATCAAATAAGTTGTAATTTTGCACCATCAAACAGAAAATTTAAAGTTTTATGGAGCAAAAAGATAGTAAAAAGAAGACAACAAAGCGTTTTCATCGTCACTTCGAGACACCGGGTGTGCCCATTTATTGGATTATCATCGCGTACATCCTGCTTGGCTGGTTTTTCCCAGTGATTGGCCTGTTGGCACTCATCTGCATGATCGGCCCAGTGCTGACCAGTATATTTAAAGGCCGTTGGTGGTGCGGACACGTCTGTCCTCGCGGCAATATGTACGACCGTCTGCTGTCGAAGTACTCACCCCATCGCCCGATTCCCAAGTTTGTGCGCACCTTCGGCTTCCGCCTGTTCATGGTGTTCTTCATCTTCGGCATGTTCGGCATCCAACTGACATTCACCGTGCCTTGGAGCGAGGGCGGACTGGCCATGTGGTCTGGAATCGGCAAAGTGTTCTGGACGATTATCGTCATGACCACCATCGTCGGCGTCACACTTTCGTTCATCTATGCCCCACGCACCTGGTGTTCGTTCTGTCCCATGGGAACCATCTCTAACTGGGTGGCACCTAAACACGCTCCCCTGCCCAAGGCTTTCACCAACATCCACGTGTCGAGTGCCTGTCAGATGAAGTGCAAGAGCTGCGCCCGCGTCTGCCCCATGCAGCTTACACCCTACGACTCTCGTGGTAAGGCCGTCGGCTATCTGCATCCAGACTGCCTTAAGTGCGGCAAGTGTACTCTGGCCTGTCCGTCGAAGATTATGGAATTAAAACACTAAATAATTATGGAAAATATCAAAGACTATCAGCAGTATCTCAAGGGATACGACTACACGGGTAAGACTCCCGTTGTCATCGATTTCTATGCCACATGGTGTGGCCCCTGTCAGGCAATGGCTCCCATGCTTCAGCGATTGGCGCAAGAGTACGAAGGCCGCATCAAGGTTCTGAAGGTCGATGTTGACAAGAATCAGGCACTCGCTGCTGCTGCCAATATCATGTCCATCCCCACTTTATTCCTTATCAATAAGGATGGCGACATCGAACGTCAGGTGGGCGGTATGCCTTATCAGCAACTAACCACGTTAGCAGAGCGTATAATAGACTGACATTTCCCAATAAAACATAAAATATGCCTCTCAAAATCTCTGACATGCTTGTATGTCTGGGATTTTTCGTAACTTAGCAGCCAAATATATAAAGTAAAAGTTATGAGAAAAGCAAGCAGAGAGATGGATGCAGCCTTCGCATTAGAGGTGTTAGATAAGGCTCCATACGTGACAGTTAGCATGACCAGACCCGATGGGACTCCATACGGATTGCCTCTGTCGCTGGCTCGCACAGACGAAAAAACGTTTTATTTCCATTGTGCCATGGAGGGTGATAAACTTGATTGCATTGCACACTGTCCCACAGTATTCTTGTCGGCTGTTACCAAATGCTCGCCTACGGTTGGCCCGAAAGACGGGAGCTTTACGCTACAGTACCGATCGGCAACTGCCATCGGTAAGGCAGAGATTGTGACAGACCGTGAAGAGAAGATTACGGCATTGAGAGCCATCTGCCAGCGTTTCCTCCCTCACCACATGGACGCTTTCGATGACGCTATTGCCCGCAGC
>CACXAG010000250.1 GCA_902765585.1 uncultured Prevotellaceae bacterium | reverse complement strand
ACCGCTGGTGCCAGGGTAATGCTGTACTTTTGCCGACCGATGAGGGAAAGCCCCTCAGTTTATAACCAACACAAAAACTAAATTTTAGCACAATGGCAAAAGTGAAAACAGAAAACGCACAGCCCAAGGCTGCTGCAGCAGAGGGTTCTCAGGTCGAGAACCAGAATGAGAACAATGAAAAGACCGCTAAGGCGAAGGTGACCACCACCGAGGGCAACACCATCGACCGCATCCGCGTGTTCCAGAAGGACGACGCCACGATGGTACAGGTCGATTACGGTAAATTGAACCCTGACGGTAAGACCCCTGAGGAGAAGCGTGCGGGTATGCGTACCCAGATGTCACGTCAGCTGACTCCCGAGCAGGCCAAGACCTATCAGGACTTGTACGCCAAAGACCCCGTTCAGGCCAAGGAGTTTGCGGTAAAGACCGCCTATCCCATGCATGTCGATGATGCCGCCTTCCACCAAAAGAACGCCAACATCAATGGCCGTGACGTGAACTACATCACCATCGAGAAGATTACCGAGGACACCCTTCTCCTGAATGCCCTCCGCAAGGATGGCGTGGACGTTGACCACATGAACAGGGAGCAGCGTGCCAACTTGATTGCCTCGATGACTCCCGATGCCAAGGACATGGCGTTGAAAGGCTCTGAGGGCCTCGTAGGCAAGTGGCAGCTGGCCTTTGGTGAGAAGGGCAACAAGGAATCCCGATTCTATGGCATCATGAATGCCGAGGATCTGGCCTCTCTCCGTCATCGTGCAGAGGTGAAGCTCGACGAGAAAGACCAGGTGAAATCAGTTGGAAAGCCGATGACGATGGCCGACATCGCCGGACGCATGGAGCAGCGCGTACAGGCTCAGCGTCAGACCAACGGCGAGAAGCTCGATGCAGCCCAGAAGGTTGACTGGAGCAAGTTCAAGCTGCCCAGTGCTGCCAACGTCACCAGTCTGCGCTATTCTGCCGCAAAGGATAATCCTGACCGTGTATGGCTCAGTGGTAAGGTGAACGGTATCGAGTGTGTCAGCCTGCTTTCAGTCAACGAGACCACGGCCGTCAAGAACCGTCTCGCCACTCTCGAACAGGTGGCCGCTGCCAACAGGGACTTCCACAAGAAGGCACTCGACATTGTTGGCCCTGGTCAGAAGCAGGAGGTCAATGCCAAGGAGGATGCTGCCGTGAAGGCCATTGTCGATCGTGCCTCTGACTCCACCGCCCGCAACTTCTCGCCCGAGCAGATGAAGACGCTCAACGACTTCGCCGCCGGTGCTGAGACAGCCGACGAGCGTGCGAAGGTGTTTGACGGATTGTGGGAGAAGGCCGCTTCGCAGTTGAAGTCCGCAGGTGTGAATGATGCTTGGCAGAAGGATGCCCACAACGAGCTGAAGGATCTCGCCGAGGGTATCGTCCGTTCAGAGGCTCAGGGATTAAAGCGTTAGCGTCATGCCGAAGGAGATGTCTTATTACCGCCGCTACCTCCAGCGACTGAAGGAGGAGTGGGGCACTGGTTTCCCCGTGAGTGATGAAGTCCTCGACGATCTGGCCGATGCTGCCGAGGAGAAGTATGAGAATGCCCGTCGCGACGGCTTGACCGTCGATCAGGCACAGGAGTTGGCTATGGCCGTGTTAGTGGATGGTATCGGAGATGAACACACATAACATGGCGGCAAGTCAGGGGTCAGGCTACAGCGGACAGCAGCTGCTTACTGGCGAGGAAGCCCAGAAGGTATTGGGCGAGATTCTCGAAAGCGAGCGCAGGTCACGTAGCCTGACCTTTCCTGCTCATACAGGTGCGCAGGGTTATTTCCGTGATGGAGCCAAATACGTAGCCTTCGACAACAGTACAAACGACTGTTGGGTGGAGGAGTTCAGGACGAAGACAGGTGCTGAGAAGTGGTGTCGTGGGCTGATGGACACAGACCAGGTTCATGAGTTTGAGACCTCGCTCATCCGTGATCGTCATCGTTCCCGTGAGCTTTATGCCCAGTGTGTGGACATGGCCAAGCAGTTGAATGGGCGTATCAGTGGCGGTGACTCCGATGGTGTGGCTTATTTCATGGACAAGCCGTGCATCGTCAGTTTCACGGAGGATGAGCGCAGCGGCTGGCTGAACCGTTTCGCCGAGGAAGAGCTTATGCTTGGTGTGTATTTCAGCGACAATCGTATCGTGCCTGCCGACTTTGTCATCCTGCAGCGTGGCAACCGTATCGATGCAGAACAACTGCCTCCATACGGCTTGAACCTTTACACGAAGCTCGCTTCCACCATGAAGGCGTTTGCCGAGGATGCCAACCATAAACGCAGTTATGCCATCCGGGTGATGGATAATGACAGCAACCGCAACTTCACATTAGCAGAAATCGTTCCTGTTGCCCGTAAGGCCGACAAACCTCGTACTTTGGAAGATGCTCCCCATTTCGAGACCTTTCTCCATGCGCTGGAATACAGCCGTTGCCGGTTGCTGTCACAATCG
>CACXAG010000249.1 GCA_902765585.1 uncultured Prevotellaceae bacterium | reverse complement strand
GGCGGTGACAGGGGTGATGTCGCCATAGCCTACGGTGGTCATCGTGACAATGGCCCAATAGACGGAGGTAGCCAGGTCAGTGAATTTCGTGTCAGGATTCCCGCTCTCCACCATGTACATCAGCGTTCCTAAACAGGTGACCAGTATGAGCACAAACAGGAAATAGACCGATATCTTGTTGAGACTCTTCCTAAGCGAAAAGAGTAGAATGTATCCTTCATTAATCAAGGAGAATAGCTTGAAAATACGGAAGATACGGATAAAACGGAACGTACGCAACAGAATCATGTATCGTGCGTTGGGCAGGAAATAGGAGAGATAGGGCGGCGTGATGGACAAGAGGTCTATCACGCCAAAGAAGCTCAGCACATAGTCTTTGGGGCGTGGCGTGCAGTAGACGCGGGCAATGTACTCAAGGGTAAAGAAAAAGGTGAGCAGATATTCCAGTATCATCAGTGATAACTGGAAGGCATGTTTCAGCGACGGAATGGTCTCGACAAAGGATATGAGAATGCTCAGCGAGATGGCAACCATCAGAACGATATCGAATACACGTCCGCTGGGGGAGTCTGGATCAAACAAAATATGATACAGGTTTTCTTTTTCAAGCCAATTAGGTTTTTTCATGCTATACAAGTCGTTACTATGTGTTTTCTTCAGTTATCTGATAATCGTATATTTGGCAAACTTCAGCAACAGCTGTTTCGTACCAGCATTTTGGAACTCAACCGTTGCCTTGGTGTTTTCTCCAGTCCCTTCGACCTTGACAACGACACCGATGCCAAAGCGTTGGTGCTCGATGACGTTGCCTTCTTTCAGCCCGATATTTCCTATGGCCGACTGAGGACGTGGAGCCTCGTGACGGACAGGCATCAGGCGCGGCTTCGGGTCTGCCACAAACTGCGTAGCCACTGGTCGCGGGTTCTGGGTAGAGGCCCTGGAGAAACCAGAGTTACTAGAAAATCTAGAGTCACTAGACATTCTAGAGTTGCTAGAGAATCTAGAATCACTAGAGAAACTAGACCCACCAGAGAAGCCTGCGCTGCCGCCCTCGACCTTCAACAACTTGGGGTCAATATCCTTGATGAAGCGTGACGGGGTGTCAAACTCCATCTTGCCGTAACGGAAACGGTTCTGGGCGCAGGTCAGGATGCAATGACGCTCTGCCCGGGTAATGGCGACATAGAGCAGACGGCGTTCCTCTTCCAGTTCACGCATGGAATTGATACACATCGGTGACGGGAAAATGTTTTCTTCCAGACCAACGACGAATACCGTCGGGAACTCCAACCCCTTGGCGGCATGAATGGTCATGAGCGTCACCTTAGACTGTTCTTCATCGCCCTCGCTGTCGAGGTCGGTCAGCAGCGCCACCTCCTGCAGAAAGTCAGACAAGTAGATTTCTTCTTCCTGCCCCTCTTCCTTGCGGCTTTCCACAAAGTCCTGCATACCACCCAGAAATTCTTCCAGGTTCTCCTGTCGTGAAATGTCCTCTGGATTGGTGGAACTGTAGATTTCGCGGCTGATGCCACTCTCCATGATGATGCTGTGTCCCAGTACGTAGGCATCCTCCTTCTTCAGACGTAATGCCCATCCTTCTATCAGTTGACGGAAAGCATCCAGCTTGGTGAGCGTTCCTTTGTTCAGCTTCAAGTCAAATACAACAGGCTGCTGGATAATCTGCCACAGGCTGACATGATGCAGGTTAGCCATTTCTACGATTTTCCCTACCGTTGTATCTCCTATACCTCTTGCCGGGTAGTTGATGATACGGCGCAGCGCCTCTTCGTCGTTAGGATTGGCCACCACTCGGAAATAGGCTATCACGTCCTTGATTTCCTTGCGCTGGTAGAAGCTCAGTCCGCCATAGATGCGGTACGGTATGCCGTCCTTACGCATCTGTTCCTCGAACGAACGGCTCTGGGCATTCGTGCGATACAGGATGGCAAAGTCGGCATAGTCCATCTTCTCTTGACGTCGGATGCGCTTGATGTCGTTGCAGACGATGATGGCCTCTTCCTTGTCGCTGTAGGCAGGCTTCAGGATGAGGCGCTCACCCGGTTCATTCTCGCTGAACACGTCCTTGTGAATCTGGCGTTGGTTCTTGCGAATCAGACTGTTGGCAGCCTGCACTATCAACTGTGTGGAACGATAGTTCTGCTCCAGTTTGAAGAGCTGTGCCCCTTGGGGATATTTCTTCTGGAAGTCCAGTATGTTATCGATATTGGCTCCGCGGAAACTATAGATACTCTGTGCATCGTCGCCTACCACACACACGCGGCCATGCTCCCGCGTCAGTTGCAGCACAATCTCCTGCTGGGCATAGTTGGTGTCCTGATACTCGTCCACCAAGACATATTGGAATCGCTGGACATATTTTTGCCGGATGTCCTCATGGTTCTTGAAGAGTAGATAGGTCTGCACCAACAAGTCGTCAAAGTCCATGGCGTTAGCCTGATGGCAGCGTTCCACGTACCTATTATATAATTG
>CACXAG010000248.1 GCA_902765585.1 uncultured Prevotellaceae bacterium | reverse complement strand
ACCGCCAAAGGCATGGTGGACGATGCCCACAAAAAAGTGTATGTGTTGGACGGCAATGTGCCTATCCTGGTGCAGCGCACAACGATGGATGAGACGCTCGACGTGGAAGCCAAGAGTCATGTGGAACTGTTCCACCACCTCTTCTTCACCCTCGCGCCTGATGACAAGTACATCAACTATACGATGGAGAAGGCCATGTATCTGGTCGATGAGACAGGACTGGCTCAGTATAATGCCCTGAAGGAAAAAGGCTTTTATAACAACATCATGGGTACGAGTGCTGTATTCTCAATCTTCTGCGACAGTATCAAGTTCGACAAGCAGCAGATGACCTTCACCTATTATGGCCGTCAGCGCATCGAGCGACGTACAAACATCCTTATGAGAAAGCTCGTAACAGCTGGAGAACTGAAACGTGTGCCGAGAACTGAGAATAATCCTCACGGACTGTTGATAACAAACTGGCGAACCCTCCTGAATCAGGATCTGGAGCAGAAACAAAAAACCATTTATTAAGCTATGGGCTGGAAGAGATTGATAGTAGGAGAGCCGATGCCGGACAAGAACGATCCGAAGTATAAGGAGCGTTATGAGCGCGAGGTGGAAGCAGGCAAAAGATTTGCCGACAAGTGCGGCATCAGCTGGGGAGCTAAACGGCTGCAGGAGGTCGGTCAGGAACATAAGATGGCATTTCTGGCTATCGTGTTCGGATTCGTGATGGTGTGCTTTATGATGAACGTGTTCTATCTGATGGATGTCATGCAACATCAGGGGCAGATAAAGGCGACAGCCATCGAGCGTGTTGACAGTGCGATGCAGTCGAAAGGTCACCACATAGTAGTAAACAAAGTAAAGTGAAGATATGAAGAAGATTAATTTCAAACAACCGAAGTACGTCATTCCGACATTGGTTTATATCGGGTCGCTGGTGATACCCTATCTCTTCATGGAGGTATTCGATGTAGAGATAGAGGATAAGAAAGACGCCAACCTGCAGACGACCGAGTATCTTAATGCTCAGTTGCCATCAGCCAACGTATCTAAGGATATTGGCAGTAAGCGAAAGAACATGCGCGATGCGTTTGGTGAGATTACTGACCGCAGTGCCGTGCAGGACTTTACGGAGAATCAGGACACCGTGAATAAGAAAGAAGATTTTGAGTCGAAGTATTCTGAGGAGGAGTTGCGTCTGTTGGATGCACAGGCCCAGGAGCAGGCAAGAATCAAGAACCTTCAGGACTTAAATAACCGTATTGCACAGTCAGCCAAGAAGGGTGAGAGCATGAGTAGCGATGATTATGTGGTGCCAATGACAGACGAAGAGCGTGCCAAGGCATTGGCGATGCGTCGTCAGGGCATGATGGCAGAACTCGACCGTGACTTAAATAATATCCGTGCGCAAGGTGCAGCAGCTATAGGTGCTGTGGCAGATGCCCAGGATAGTATTATTTCCAAGGGTGCGAAAGCGGCAAGGGATGTAGCAGATGAAGCACCCAATGCCGTGCGTGAACTCGATGATGATGCCCAGAACAATATCGTGACGAAGGTATCGAAGGATGAATCGGAGTATTTCAATACACTGAGCGAGAATGCGCCCAACTCGAACCTAATAAGGGCTATCATCGATGAAGAGGTAAAAGCCGTAGAGGGTAGTCGTGTACGTCTACGCCTATTGGATGCCATCGACATCAATGGCACACAGTTGCCCAAAGGCAGTTATCTGTATGCTACGATGAGCGGATTCGGTCAGCAGCGTGTAAAGGGTAAGGTACAGAGTGTGCTTGTAGGTGATGAGATCCTGAAGATAGGACTGTCTATTTACGATGTAACGGATGGTCAGGAAGGTCTTTATGTTCCTGCCAGTCAGTTCCGTGAAACAGCGAAGGATATTGGTAGTACAGCTATGCAGGGTAATATGAACCTGAACCAGACCAGTGGCGGTACTTCTGTCAGTCAGTGGGCAGGTCAGGCTTTGCAGAATGCCTATCAGAAGACCTCTAATGCCATCAGTAAGGCCATTAAGAAGAACCGTGTCCGCCTGAAGTACGGAACACAAGTGTTCTTGGTCAATTCCAAACAACAACGCAAGCGTTAGTTGTTATGGAAATGTTAAAGATGTTTAAGAAATAAAAAATTTTGACAATATTCATCATGAAAAGAATTTCGAGAACCAAATTGGGCGCGTTTTTTCTCTGCGCCGCGTCTGCTTTGAGTGCTTCAGCCCAGCAGACTTACAACGAGATGGAGCAGTTGACGGTGAATGAGAACGTCACCACAGTGATAACGGCATCAGAACCCATCCGACTGGTGGACATCAGTACCGACAAGGTGGTGGGTGACAAACCCATTGAGAATGTCATCCGAGTGAAGCCGAAGGAAGGTGGCCATGAGGATGGAGCCGTGCTGGCTATTGTGACAGTGGTGACAGAACGTTACCGTTCTCAGTATGCACTGATTTATACTACCAGACTGGAGGAAGCCGTTTCAGACAAGGAGGTACAGATGGA
>CACXAG010000247.1 GCA_902765585.1 uncultured Prevotellaceae bacterium | reverse complement strand
CGCAATAGTGCACCCGAACTACAACTGTTACATTTATGACCAAGGAAGAGTTTCTGCAGTTACAGTCAGATCACCAATCGAGTGGTCTGTCGCTGAAGTTGTACCTGAAGCAGATAGGTACATGTTATTCCACGTACAATTACTGGCGCAAGAAGTATTGCTCCCAAGAGGAGTGTGTGCGTGACCTTGCCCCGATAAGGTTTCTCCAAAGGGAAGCGACTTTCAATACTATCACCAGCGACATGCCGTCCGGCGCGACGCTTCTGTTCCCCAACGGCCTTCGTGCCCACTTCGGCATCGGCACAGAGGATGTGCTTCGTGAATTGTTGGACAAAAGCCTTGTAAGCCATGTTCTGCCTTAACGACACGATGCGCTACTATCTGTGTCCTGGCAGGACGGATATGCGCAAGGGCATCAGCTCGCTGTGCGGCGTGGTGCATGAGCGGATGGGAAGCGACGTGAAGAACGGTGACGTGTTCATTTTCATCGGCCAGAGCCGCCGCCTGATGAAGCTGCTCCATGCCGAGGACGGCGGCATGGTGATGTACGTGAAGCGCCTGGAGGCCGGACGATTCAAGTTGCCTGTATACGATGAGAATTCCCAGAGCTACCAGATGGAGTGGCGCGACCTGGTAGTGATGGTGGAAGGCATACAGGAGTCACCGGAACAGAGACTCAGACGACTGAGGGCACCACGCAAGGAGTATGCTGTCTGAACAAGTGTTCCTTGTATACATATATTACTGAAAATTAGCATATTATAGTACGGAATATTCTCTATTGTCAGATATTTTCCGTACCTTTGCACTATATTTAAAAGGTACGGACAATGCAAGAAAGAGACATTCTCGTGAAGACTATAGAGTCGCTCAACGCCTCTATCCAGACATTGTCCGAGAACCATAGGAAGGAAGTGGAATCCCTCAATGCCCGCATCAAGGAGCTAACGGCGCAGGTCGCATGGCTTAACCGCCAGCTCTACGGGCGCAAGTCTGAGAAACTCCCCATCATCGACCCCAACTATCCCGACATGTTTGCCGCTGAATTTGGGGATTTGCTGAAACAGGCTGAGGAGAAGCGCGACGAGGCCGTTGGGCAGCTGCCGAAGGAAGACAAACAGACGGCAAGGCAGAAGCGCCAGGTGCGCAAGATGCTGGAGGACCTTCCCGTATTGGTACAGGTGCACCTCAAGCCCGACGGCATTGATGAGACGCTGTACAAGAAAATCGGTGAGGAGGTCACCCGCATCGTGGAGCACGAGCCGGGCAAGCTGTACATTAAGGAGATCATCCGCGAGAAATGGGGGCTGAAGGACAATACGCAGCTGCCTCCCTCTGGCATGCCGTCCGTGCTTGTAGCCACAATGCCCCTGCTGCCCATCTACAAGGGCATTGCCGGACCGACGCTGCTCTCAGAGATCCTGCTGCAGAAGTACGAGTACCACATGCCCTACTACCGCCAGATACAGCAGTACCGTCACCTTGGCCTGAAAGGCCTGACGGAGAGCACCGTCGACGGCTGGTTCAAGAAGACTGTCGAGTTGCTCAAGCCCCTGTACGACATACTGATGGCCGAGGTGATGAAGGCGGACTACGTGCAGGCCGACGAGACCACCATTCCCGTGATAGACCACGGGAAGAGGAAGGCGGCCAAGGAATACCTCTGGATGGCGAGGGCGGTTATGGAGCGGCTGGTGCTCTTCTATTACGATGAAGGCTCCAGGGCTGGAGCGGTGATAGAGAAACTGGCAAAGGAACATCGTTTCAAGGGATATCTCCAGTGTGACGGTTTTGCGGGCTATGAGACAGCCTTCGGAACCAATCCCGGCGTGACCCTCGTCAACTGCATGGTGCATATCCGCCGCCACTTCGAGAAAGCCCTTGGCGAGAACCGCCCTATGGCGGAGCATGCCCTCACGGAGATACAGCACCTCTATAAGATAGAGCACATGTGCGATGATGCCAGTCTCTCCTTCGAGGGGCGCAAGGCAAAGCGGCAGGAACTTGCCGAACCCATCATGAAGGCTATGAAGCAATGGATGGAGACTGAGGGGGTGAAGTACAGCGAGTCCTCTGAGATTGGGAAAGCCATTACCTATGCCTATACCCGATGGGACAACATGATGCACTACCTGAATGACGGAAGGCTGATGCTGGACAATAATCTTGCCGAGAACGAGATCCGTCCTATCACGCTGGGCAGGAAGAACTACCTCTTCTGCGGCAACCACGAGGCCGCAGGGAACATGGCAGTCATCTGCTCACTGCTGGCAACGTGCAAGGCACACGATGTCAACCCCAGACTTTACCTCAACAGCATCATTGCAGACATGCCTTATCAGGCAAAGGCCTCACAGAAGGAACTCTTGGAGATGCTGCCACATAGATGGAAGCTCAAACATCCCGAAGCAATCATCACAAAGGAACAGCAATAGCATAACCGGATCACAAAATAACAACAGCAGCTACAGTCGAATGGGATTGTAGCTGCTGTTGTTATAATATAGAGGTGTTAATACCTGTACTCAGTCGAATGCTTAC
>CACXAG010000246.1 GCA_902765585.1 uncultured Prevotellaceae bacterium | reverse complement strand
GTCAGGGCTGAACCACTGATAAGAATCGATTTCCTTGTTTGGATTGAACTCGCTGGCATCAGTAACGAATGCCGTAAAGTTGCACATCAATGTGTTTGATGGCTCAAAGAAACTGGTACGATTGAATTTCAGGTGAGCAACAGTCATGCCTGTTTCTTCTTTCACTTCACGGCAGGCGGCATGTTCCAGCTGTTCACCACGGTTGACATAACCTGCCACAAGTATGAAGTGCGGTTTCCCATATTGCCGGATAAGCAGAATCTGTCCAGTCTGCTCATCGATAACCACCATACTCACGGCCACATTGTACATCGGGAAACGATACTGTTGACACTGAGGGCAATAAGGAACGATCCCCTCACCTTCTAATTCCCGTTCCGTGAGTGCCGTTCCACACTCATAACAATGCTTCTGAATCATACTCATTTCGACAATCGTTCTAATGCTGCAGCATCCAGCCGATACACTGTCCAATCCTTCATAGGTACGGCTCCAAGGGAGAGGTAGAAGTCGATGCTGGGCTGGTTCCAGTTCAGACACGACCACTCCATACGTCCACAATGGTGCTCCCGTGCTATCTTGACCAGATGCAATAGCAATGCCTTTCCATAGCCTTTGCCGCGCTCTTCTGGCCAAACAAACAAGTCTTCAAGATACAATCCTGAATGTCCGATGAACGTTGAGAAATTGTAGAAGAAGAGCGCGAAGCCGACCTCACGCCCATCCATGACGGCAAAAACGGCTTCTGCCCTGTGCTCATCAAACATTTCCCGTTCCAGCACGTCCCCAGAGGCAATTACCTCGTTCTCCATCTTCTCATATCGGGCTATGCCCTTTATAAACTCCAGCAACAACGGCACATCTTGCCGTTCTGCCTTGCGTATCTCTATATTTCTCTTCATACTATTCAATCTTTCCTGCCAACCTCATACGAGTTGCCGCTGGTGTCGGCGTGGCGGTGATAGTGGCGGTATTGACCGTCTGCTGATCTCCGTTGATGTCGAACTGTAGGGAAGCTCCGTCTGTGCGCACGTCGATGGTGACGGGAGCACCCATCACCAATGGCAGGTTGACGTCGCCGTGACCAGTTGGGAATCCGCAAAGCACAGGAATGTGGTACTCAGCCAGCAGCTCGTGGAGCATGGCTTCAATACTTATGACCTTGCCGTTCTCGTCTGTGAACTCCGTGCCGCAGCTGATGAACTCGCCGAGAATGACTCCCTTGCAACGGTCGAACACGCCGTTCATCTTCAGCAAGCGCATCTGGCGGTCGATGTTACGCATATTCTCACCGATTTCTTCCACGAAAAGAATCAGGTCTTTGGCCTTGGTGGCATCAGCCCGAGAGCCGACGTTGGGCGCGAAGGTGCAGAGATTGCCGCCAACGAGCACGCCACTGGCCTGGCCCAGAATGTTCTGCTGATGTGCAGGAACTTCATAGCGGGGAACTTTGCCCAGCAACAGGTCGCGCATCATCGTACAGGTCTTGTCGGTACCGCCCTTGGCCAGCGTGGTACTCATGGTGCCGAGGATGCTCATCACTCCGGCACGGCTCCAAAACCCATGAATGGTGGAGATGTCGCTGTAGCCGACAATCCACTTCCGGACAGCCTTCACTTCGTCGAAAGGGAGCTGGTCTATGAGTTGGATAGTGCCATAGCCGCCGCGATTGCAGAGGATGGCCTTGATGCTTGGGTCACTCAAAGCCCAGCGGATATCACTCACGCGCTCTTCCACCGTTCCTCCAATCTTTCCGTCCAGCACCTTGTCGACATTGGGGCCGATGACGGGTTCAAAACCCCATGAGCGAACCACGTCGGCTGCTTTCTCAATGGTCTCCATCGGCGTATAGTACGAGGGAGAAATCATCGCCACCCTGTCGCCCGCTTTCAGATAGTCAGGCTTCGCGCAGTTCAGCACAACCTGCTCTTCAGGAGTCGGCACTACTACAATGTCATCGTCATCCTTGCTGCACGATGTCATTCCAAGGCTGCAGATTAGGATGGCAGCCATCATCCATATTTTTTTCGTCATACTTTTAGAAGAACTTCACGATTTCATCCAGACTCCTTCGTTCAGGACGATTAGGCTCTGCTTTATTTTTGTTTCTTTAGTTTTTCCGATAGTCTGCTATAGGTGCCACCGTCACCGGATGGCGTGTGGCAATGCGATAGCTGATGCCTATCTGGAGAAGCTCGTCGAGGAAAGCATCAAGGTAGTTATCGTCTGCAAACCGCTGCATCAGACTGAGACAGAACGTGCCGTTCACAGCACTCATCTCGACGGTAAGGGCATACGGCGTATAGGCCTCTGTGTACATTTCACTGACATATTGCTCTGCAGCACCCAGGTTGGCCTTGCCGACATAGCTGACACAGGCTGAAGCAGCCGACAACGCTACACTGAAGGCTTTAGCCATCGCCTGATGACGACCATCAAGGGTGGGCACCTTCTCGAACATATCTTGGGTGTTCTGCGTCTGCCAAAAGCCCTCAATGACGTTATCCTCGTTCGACTGCAGGGCCACCATGCCTCGGAATATCGTCTGCTGCAATTCAAGA
>CACXAG010000245.1 GCA_902765585.1 uncultured Prevotellaceae bacterium | reverse complement strand
ACAGTAAACTCACGAAGATATTGTCCCGTTGGATTACGTTCCTCGTAGGTCGTCCAAGACTTGTCGGGTTCGGTAGTCACATAGGGAGGATCGATGCGGAAAGGATAACCTGCTGAGACGTAGATGGGAGTTCCATAACCATTCACTTCCCATGTTGCAGGAACAACAAGGGGATTCCAGTCGCCTTGCTGGCACTGGAATCCCGGTTGTTCGAATCCTGCGATACGTCCCTCTGGTGTGGGACTCCAATGAAACTTCCATACTCCGTCGAGCGAGAGATAGGAATCTCCAGGTATATGGATATAGGGAGTAAACGATGCTCGTGCTGGCAGGCGATTGATTTGCAGCACGGAGACATCTTCCCAATCATGGTGCGCTCGTTGTGCCACACTCGCAGAGAAAGCGATGAAGAGGCCAATGGAAAGTATGGAACGTTTCATAGGGTATTAATTTGAGGGAGTTAACTCACGCTAACTCCCGTTGACTCCAAAAATAGAAATTAGGCAAACAGATCCTTCCAGTCGTAACTGCCCGGCTTGATGGTCAGATGGGTGGCGGTGGCATCAAGACACTGCATCCTTACGATGCCAGGGCCGATGACGTTGGAGATAAGGAAGCGTGTCCAACCAAGAGCCTTGATGGCTGTATGTGCTGTTGCGCCACCTTCGATGATAAGTTCCGACAGCGTGGTGGATTTGGCGATGCGTTGTGTCATGTCTCCTGTCACTTGGCGCAGAGCCAAGGCTCCTTCACGGGTGCCTGAACTTGGATAAGGAAGTGTCAGAATGAATGAGGCAGTCTTGCCGGCAACGACCTGTGTCTGTTTGAGGCGTCCCATCCATTTGTCAGCAGCTTCCTTGGGTGTAATCTTCTGATTGGTTACATTGTCGAATACCTCACGTGGCATAGGGATGCTGGCCATGTTGTGACGGCGTACATAGGGTTGGCTGCTGAGATCGATGCTTTGTGTGCTGCCGCAAACGATGAGCGCAGCGCCCTTCTCGTTAAGACCATGGAAGGACTTGGCACGTGTTGGTTTGCGGCCCAGTTCTTCAAGAAATGCACAGAAGAGGTCGGCAGCACCAGCGAGTAGGGTGGGGATGCGATTGTTGAGAGCCATCTTCACGGTGCGGTGCACGTCCTGGGCATCTTCAGCATCGCAAATGCGTAGACGACTACCAGGCATGACATCGATGGCAGCAGCTACATTGGCTGTAGTGGCCGGGAATTCTGGATCACGGCTGAAGTCGGTCTGATCGATGGGCAAGCCATTGACGAAGTAGCGTCCTCCACGGATGGTGCGTCCCATGCTTGGGTTGGCAGGCATGTACATGACTTGCTCGTAACGCGACTCCTCGATGAGGGCGCGTAATTCGAGGTGAACATGACCGCGCAAGGCTGAATCGGTCTTCTTGAACAGGTGCAGAATATCATCCTGTTTTGCCATAGCCTGTGCCCGTTTCAGAGGTGTCATGGCAGCATAACGGGCTTCGGTTAGTTTGGGCAGTCCCAACTTGATGGCTTGGCAGATGCGGTGGGTCTCGTTCACGGCATCTTGCTCGGTCATAGATCGGGTGTCGGTAGCAATAACGATCAGGTCGCTAACTGGCAGGTTGTCAGCGACGTCAATAAGTAAAGCGGTTGATAAACCGTAGGAGTGACCTATACCTGCAATCTCAGCAGCGCCTGTCAAGTCATCAGCAATTACAATTATCATAATATCTTCTTTTTAGTTTAAAATGGAATAGCAGTGTCCGTTTAGTTATTGTTTGTTTTCTAGACGATAGATAGCCATACGTGTTGCGTAGTCGATGCTGCTCAGCAATGCTTCTTCGGCGGCAATGCCCTTGCCTGCAACGTCGAAGGCTGTGCCATGGTCGACCGAGACACGTATGATGGGGAGTCCAAGTGTTATGTTGACACCTTTCTGTGGCAGCATCTTGCCCGTCTCGGGGTCCCAGTTGAAGCCCAGAACCTTGAGCGGGATATGCCCCTGATCGTGATATTGTGCCACGACACCATCATATTTGCCGCATTTGGCTTTGGCAAAGATGGAGTCGGGAGGGATGGGACCTTCGACGTTGAAGCCGCGCTTCTGAAGTTCCTCGACGGCAGGAATAATCTCCTGGGCTTCTTCCCAGCCAAAGAGCCCGTTCTCGGAACAGTGAGGATTAAGTCCGGCGATGCCGATATGTGGATTCTTGATGCCGAATTGGAGACATGCATCGTAGATGAGTTCGGTTACTTCAATGATACGTGCCTTCTTGCAAAGGTCACAGGCCTTGCGAAGAGAAACGTGTGTCGAAACGTGAATCACGCGCAATGGTCCATCGGCCAGAAGCATAGCGTACTTCTTGGTGCCGGTGAAGGTGGCGTAAATCTCTGTATGACCGTCATAGTTGTGGCCTGCCTTATGGAGAGCTTCCTTGTTAAGCGGTGCGGTGCATGTGCCATCCACTTCGTTAGCCATAGCCAGGTCGATCGCCTTCTTGACATATTGGAAGGCTGCATTGCCGCACTGCACCTGCACCTTGCCCCATTCGAAGGTATTCAGATCGATGAGACCAAGGTCGAAGACATCGGCAATGCCTGGCGTGAA
>CACXAG010000244.1 GCA_902765585.1 uncultured Prevotellaceae bacterium | reverse complement strand
ATTCTTGTCCTCTGACATGAAAAGTGAAGAATGAAGAATCCGTGTCATTCGTGTAATCCGTGGTGAAAAAAATACGTGAATCTCTTTAGCCGATGCGCTCTGCGCCGTCATTTGACAAGCAGTTTCCTGCCTTTCTTGACGACGATGGAACGATAGGATTTATCTACGCGTTGTCCGGCAAGATTATACATGGGTTCGTCTTCACAACTGGTTTCAATGGTTACCTCAGACACGGACATTATAGGGTTGAGAGGATAGAATTCCTGGGGTGTTGTCTGGCTTTTAGAGACGAAGTAAGCATGATGCGCGGGATTGACAAATGTGGCACCGTCTTTCCTGCAAGTCTTCGCTTAACACATAGTAGTAGTAGCCTCCACGCGTGAGCTGGTCTTCGTCGGAACCTCGCAATTGATTGAACGGGTCAGCAGTCCTTTTCTTTGTCGTGGGAACCATCACGTAAGTACCTGGTACGGCTTTCAGGAGAACGCCTTGTCCTGCTGAGAGTACAGTACCAGCTTCGGTAAGCTCTCGGCTAACGACGATGGAGCCATTTTGCTCTTTCAATGTAAATGCCTGCACACCTTCGGGGAGCAGGAAGTTCTGGTTGCTGTAGTAGAAGGTGGTATATCCAGATGCAGGTACCTGAACGGTGACGAGTGGACTCTTGTAGGTGAGGGAGAATCCTTGGAAATTCAGCCACTGGTTGCTGCTGGTGACATTGGCAGACAAGGTCATCTGATGGTCTGTGACGATGATGTCGCTGAGTATGGTCTGTGCCTTGTCGCTGGTCAGGGTTTGTGCAGCCCCAGCTGTATTTTCTCCAGTGTTCAGCAAGACTTCGTTTTTCTGAATATCTTGCAAGGTGGTCAGATTTCCCTTGACGGTGTTTTCTGCGGTGGCAGAGATGACAGGCAGCGGTCCTGCACCATCGTTTCGGTAAAAAGCGTGGAACACCGCTTCGTATATGCCATTGGGAAGGTCGGTTTGCGTCTGCTGGAGTTTGAAAGTCTGGTGCAGCACTTGGATGTCACCGTCGCTAATGGTGGGCTGGATATCCGTCCAGTCGGCTGTCGTAGCATTGCCCAGCATGTCGGCATTCGTAAACAGAGAGGTTGCATCGACAGGAACAGTCAGGTCGTTGGCAGTTGCCAGCAACAATTGTCTGGTAGCCTTGCGCAATTCAGCCACAGACGTATTCTCGTCGCTATAGACGGAATATGCCTGCTGGAGTTCCGATGCATAGTCAGCCTCTTTTCTTGCCTCAAGAATGGCTTGCTGCAGTTTGAACAATTGTTTCCGTTCTTTGTATTTGGCGTAATTCCCATTGGTGATGTCGCGAGAGGGGATGAAAGCCCAGTGGGTGTAACCACGTCCGTTGCTTGTCGTCAGTGGTCCTCCGTAAGCGTAGGCAAGGTCGAGATTGGCTTTCTGGCTCTCGGATTTAAGTATGTACATGATGCCTGAGGGGCTGTTGAGAGGTTGATAGACAAAGCCGCCTTCTGACTTGGAACGGTCGCTCCAAACATTACAGCCATCGGCGAGACAACCAATATAGACATTCGGCTTGTCGTTCATGGAAACATACAACTTGTTTCCTGCCTGTCGCTGCACCTTGATGCGATATTTGTTGCTAAAGGTGGTATCGCCTTTTGGCAGACGCTGTGCAAGTGATTGCGTGTTCCAATCCATACCATAGGTGACAAAGGCATCTGCGTCGACATTATACAAGAGAATAGACTCTGTCGATGTGACTTTCGTCACATCCTTGCTGGGCAAGATAGGTGGATTCCATCCGTCGGCCTGTCGCGGCTGAACGATGGTCTGGCCGATGATGTCGTTGATTTCATTGGCTGACAGCGCATAGTTATAGATTCGCAGGTCATCAATAAAGCCATCCATAAGTGGGACATCTTCCAATAGGTTGGCACCTACACCATTGACCACAGGACAGAGGTCAGACAAACGCACCGACACAGGAGCGCTTGCCACTTCCACACCATCCACATAGATTGTCACTCTTTCGGTGCCGATTGTCAGAGCCACGTGGTGCCATCCTTCGGTCAGGCTGCTTGCCTGCAACGTTTGCTCGGTCTCGCCGTTCTTTATCCGGTACACGATATTTCCGCCTGTATTCAAGGACAGAGTAGCATAGTGATCGGCATCCGAGACAAAGTTATACAGACAACTGTTCGTGGCAAAAGAACCGGAAGCAGCGCAAACCCATACCGCATACGTAGCATCAGAAAGGCTGCAGGCAGAGACGGGCAGACACATATAGGTGGACACTCCATCCAGCAGCAACGCATTCTTGCCAGAACGATACTCGGTGGCTTGAGTGGCCAGACCTGACGGGTCACTGACTACGCCGTGCAGTTGGTTTTCAGTCATATCATTTGCCGACAATTCAAATTCGTAGCGTGCTATCAGCTCTTTCTCGTCAGCAAGTGATGCGCTGACCGGAGCAGACAGAGCAGAACGGTTTTGCGAATAATCAACACTTTGCACAGCATAATAGTAGGTATGATTGGGCAGAGTGGTATTGTCTAAGAAATGGTTGGTCAGAATGTTTCTGCCAATAACATCATACGCTATTTCACCCTTATCGTCCAACTCGCCACGGAGAACGACATAGCCATTGAAGTCTTTGTCCTGAACATTTGCATCCCAAGAAAGAAGGATGGAATGGCTTCGTGGCGTAGCGACGAGATGGGTAGGTGCCTGTGGGGCATCTGTCTCACAAGGCGCATCGATAGGTAGGAATTTCCATAACTGATGGTCGTCCTTGGCATCAGCACACAGTGTTACCCTGGTGTTGTTTCCAGTGTTTGCTAATGTTGCTTCGAGATATAAGCCCGACTGATAGTTACGGATTCGATAATATCCATCCCCAGCGTATTCAAACGTCCAACGTTGGTTCTCCATTTTCGTCAC
>CACXAG010000243.1 GCA_902765585.1 uncultured Prevotellaceae bacterium | reverse complement strand
CCTGTCATTTTCCCCTCGCGCACTTTTTTTATGTTTTTTTATGTAAAAACGACCGCTATCTCAGATAATCTTCGTATCTTTGCACCCGCGATTCGCAAGAGTCGCGTCTTTTTTGTTGCTCAATCTCTCACTCGAATTGGTACCTCGGAAGAGAAAGAAGAGCAAACCTTATACATATTGAAGCTGTGCCCTGGGCGCAGCCTTCACCATAATGTATAAGGGGCAGTACCAAGCCTGAGTGAGAGTATGGAAAGGCTGCGCCATTTCTGTATCAGAATGTCAGCCCTCCCCGCCGCATTAGGAACGAGACCATTTAACATTATAAACAATTTACCAACAAAAAAGACAAGGACATGAACAGAAAAAATTATCAGAGACCGGCGATGAAGGCCGTCAAGTTGCAACACAAATGCCACATCATGGCAAGTAGCTATTATGAGACCTCAACCTCAGGACAAGGAAATACCAGCATCATGGAAATGGAGGATGCGGAAGACCTGTAGTATGAACCCACTAAATCAGAAGATGACAATGAAGACAAGGAAATTGCTCTGGGCTGCGCTGTCGATGACCGCCGCCCTCATGATGACCGCCTGCAGCAGCAGCGACGACAACGACACGACGGAGGCCCCCGTAGCCCCCTCGACAGCGACGGCAACGAAGACCATTCCCTACACCGTGACCGTGGGCGGCGACGAAGCCACCACCCGCGCCAATGTGGATGGCAATTACAAGACGCTCCACTTCGCCACGGGCGACAAGCTCTACATCACCGGCGAGAACATTCAGGGCGTGCTCGGCCTGCAGGCCGGCGACGAGGATAAGACCAGCGGCGCCACCTTCTCGGGCGACCTGGAATACACGGGCGGAGGCACTCCCCCCGAAGAACTTGAGCTGACCGCCACCCTCGTCAGCGCACAGCAGGAAGGCACTTCTAAGATTTCCGTCGATGCCACCACCGGTGCCGTCACCGTGAACTATCCCACGTCGGCCTACTGCACCAGCGTGAACGATGCCGTGCAGCAATATAGCCGCCTGACGGCCACATCGACCTACGGCGAACACGCCTTCACGCTGACCCAGCAGACCGCCTTCCTCAACTTCGAGATTACCTTCGAGGACGGTACCGCTACTGGCAAGACGCTTCCTGCCAAAGTCAGCAACGGCGGCGCAGCCGTCTGCACCGCCGACGTCACCACCACTACCGAGAGCGAGAAGGTAGTTGCCAAGTTCGTGCTGCCCGTAGCCGCCGGAGCCACCACGCTCAGCAGCGCCACGGTGACGATGGGCGGCAAGGCGCCCATCGCCTTCGGTGCCAGCCAGACGCTCACGGGCAAGGTGTACAACGTAAAGAGGACGCAGACTCCGGCCACCGACCTCTCTATGGTGGACTGCGTCGGCAACGACCGCGCCAGCCGCTGGACGGCCAACTGCTACATGGTACACACGGCAGGCAACTACAAGCTGCCCTTAGTCTATGGCAACGCCATCAAGAACGGTGCAGCCAACACGGCGGCCTACAATCCGGGAGGAACGACAAGCAATACTTATTGCGCAAAATTCGTCAACCACGATGACCAGGCCATCACTGCCCCGTGGATCAAGAACAACGGCATCACCGTGACCCAGGCCGAGCTGCTCTGGCAGGACGCCCAGGGGCTGATTACCGCCGTGGGCATCGACGGCGACTACCTGACGCTGACCGTGGGCATGGATGCCGATACGAAGGAGGGCAACGCCGTGATTGCCGCCAAGGCAGGCGAAACCATCGTCTGGTCGTGGCACATCTGGGTGACGAAGCAGACCTTCGCCACGCTGACCACTGTCGATACTGGTAGCCACGCCTACCAGCTGACACCCGTGAACCTCGGCTGGGTGGGCGACGCCACCAGCGGTGCCACAGGCTACTGCACCTTCTACCAGTGGGGCCGCAAGGATGCCTTCATCCCCAGCACGGGAATTAAGGATAATACCACCAACCATACCGTCTATGACATCAACAACGCTCCAGTGTCAGGTATCTCCAATTCCAAAGACAACAGCGTGACCATTGGCGGCAACATCCAGCATCCGACGGAGCATAATCAGAATAGCACGACTAAAGGTCCCTGCGACACCCAGTATTACAATATGTGGGATGCTCAGCAGACGAGCAATGCCGAAAATACCGCTGCCGCTACGGTAAAGACGGTTTACGATCCGTGTCCTCCCGGCTTCTGCGTACCTACCAGTGGGTTGTACTATTATATCAAAAGTCAGACCGAATATGCGTATGCGTTCAACAATGGCTGCACATATAATGGTGTGTTCTTCCCCGCCTCGGGCTGTCGCGACGGCGGTAGTGGCGTTCTCGGCAGCGTTGGCAGCTGGAGCTACTATTGGTCGGCCACGCCCTACGATGGCATGAAAGGCCGTTACTTCATGTTCAGTTCCGGCGGCTGGAGCCTGAGCAGCGGCACTCGCGCCATCGGCTGCCCCGTCCGGGCGGTCGCAGAATAATATTACCATTCACCCGCGTTAAGAAGGCGGCCGGCCCTTCAAAGGCCGGCCGCCGCTCGGGCGGATTTCCGTTCAGTCGGATTTCTTGGACAAGCCAGGCGAACAAGTTCGTAACCGAATCCGACTGCTGCGAATATAAGCATTTCTCATGCTGAGAACCGATGAGGGCAGCACCCAACGCCACGGCAGACGGCTCCGCCCTCCTTTCCTCTCTACCGACAGAAGAATCGTTCTTTGACTTACTGAGACCGACGGATAAATTTTCCGGCGATTTGTGCGCTATGTCGGGAAAAAGTGTTACCTTTGCAGCGTCGAACTTAAAAACAGACAAGGATATGCCGCAATTATTCACACTTTTCGGACTCCGTTTCATGTTCTACTCCAACGACCACGAGCCCATCCACGTGCATGTGGTGAAGGGCGGTGCCTCTCCGCGCAGAGAGGCTCTACTTGGAGGCCAGGACGGTGCCCCTCCGCGCAGAGCGGTGCTACTTAGAGGATATTCAGTGAGTAAAAACTATATTGTATAATTAAAAACTTTAAAGCTATGGCACAGAAAACATTAACGACGAGCTATCTTGCTCTGCTGTCGAATGCCAACCACGACGGTGTGTCGCAGCAGATTTGTGACCGATTGACGGGCTTCACCACCGACAACCAGATGTTGCTGGCCGCCGTGCAGGGCATCGTGGCGGCTCGTGCTGCCGAGGATGCGGCCTACCATCGCTTCAGTGGGAAGGACTTCGCCGCTGACGACCTGAGGAAGGAAGACGAGCTGGAGGATAACTACATGTCCACCATCCGTGCCCTGCTCAATGCGCTGATTAACCTGCCTGAGACCGAGCCGATGCGCCGCAAGGCCCAGATGGCCGTGCAGCTGTTCAAGGACTTCAACTTCCGCGTGGGCGACGGCTTCGAGGCCGAGGCCCGCAAGACGGTGAACATGGTGCAGCAGTGGAAGGCCGCCACGCAGTACACGCTCACCGAGCTGGGCATCAGCGAGTGGGTGGACA
>CACXAG010000242.1 GCA_902765585.1 uncultured Prevotellaceae bacterium | reverse complement strand
ATTTGCAGCGTCTGTCCAGGCAGACCAACGCAACGCTTCACATAGTTCTCGCGACGGTCCGTAGGACGCGTATCGATGACTCCATACTCCTGCGGATTGGCGGCAATAGCTTGGCGTCCAGCCTGATAGATGGTGTTGAAGTACAACGGAAGCTGCTCCTGCGTCAACGAGTCGGGATTGGGACGCTCAGGATACATCTGATAGCCCGCCTGGTAGCACATCTGATAGAAGTCGTAGGCCTGGTAGCGGGCATCAGAGCAGATGGTGTCGCCAGCAGGATAGTTGAACACCACGATGTCGTTCAGCTGTACTTGTCCGAGACCCTTTACACGACGATAGTCCCAATGGGGCCATTCGATGTACGACTTGCACTCGAACAGTGGCATTGTGTGCTGTGTCAGCGGCATCGTCAGCGGCGTCTCAGGAATGCGGGGGCCGTAGCTGACCTTCGAGACGAAGAGGTAGTCGCCCGTCAACAGGCTCTTCTCTAACGACGACGAGGGGATGACGTAGTTCTGGAAGAAGAACAGGTTGATGAAGTAGACAGCCACCAAGGCAAACACCAAGGCGTCGACCCACGACATGACAAACTTGACGGGGCCTTCCGCGTCCTTCCACCACTGCCACTTAATCTTCTTGGTGATATACACATCGTAGATGAACGGCACTACCAGCAGTCCCCACCATGAACCTACCCAATAAAGGAATAGCAGGTATAGCACCAGAACGCAGATGAACTTCGCCCACTGCACCTTCATATTCAGCTTTTTCTTTTCTCTCTTTTCCATTGTTTAAAATTTAAACATATCGCTAATTGTCAGCAGACCATTGTGCTCGTTGGTGTACTCAGCGGCAAGCACGGCACCGAGGGCAAAGCCCTGACGCGAATGGGCATCATGGGTAATGGTGATGATGTCGGCCTCAGAGTCGTAGCGGACGGTATGGATGCCAGGCACCTCACCGCGACGAATGTGGTCAATGCGCAGCAGTTTGGGGTCTGTCGTATCCTCGGCCCAAGCTTCCTTGCGGTCGATATTCTCTAAGATGCCCTCAGCCAGCGTGATAGCCGTGCCACTGGGATGGTCGAGCTTATGCACGTGATGCGTCTCTTCCATCTCCACGTCGTACTGCGGGAACTGGTTCATAATCTTCGCCAGATACTTGTTGACAGCCGAGAAGATAGCCACACCGATAGAGAAGTTCGAGGCCCAGAACAGCGTCTTGCCGTCCTCGTTGCAGGCCTTTCGGACTGCATCGCCATGCTCTTTCATCCATCCTGTGGAACCAGAAACCACCTTTACACCTGCTGCCCAAGCCTTCAGGTAGTTGCCGTATGCAGCCTGGGGAGCCGTAAACTCTATCGCCACGTCAGCACTGCGGAAGGCTTCGCTGTCGAAGTCCTGCTGGTTGTCGATATCAATTATACTCACAATCTCATGACCACGGCTCAGAGCTATCTGCTCTATCATCTTGCCCATCTTGCCATAGCCGATTAATGCTATTTTCATATCTTTCTATTATGATTTATTGTCGTGCAAACTGTTATGCTTTCTTGTAACTATTGTATGCGTCCCGAAGCTTCGTGTCGTATTTGTTGTCAGCATATCTTTCGCCATTGTAGTGCCTTGCAAATTCCGCCCAGTTATGTGCGCGCAAGAACTTGTCAAGTCCTTTCTTCTTCAAGAACTTCCCAAAGAGCATGAGCTGCTCACCCTCGCTGGCGCGCATTCTCGCTACAAACTCCTTGACACTTGCACAACCGCATTCGACGTAATTGAAGCCCATAATCTGGAACAGTCCCCAGCTGGCTGATTTCAAGGCACCTTCCTCATAAATGGCTTGGGCCTTCTCCAGACGGACGTACTCTCCCTCTCCGCCCTTGTGTTGCGTTTGGTTCTTGTCATACCGATAGAGTATATCTTCGTTTCCCTTTACAAAATTTTGGGGATTCCAATGTCTGTCAGTCTCCAGGAATTTCCAGAACCAGTGTCCCTCAAAACGGATGACGGGTCTGCCCGAAGACAGGTAACCACTTCTTCCTCCCGATTCCACATACTTGACGGCCTTGATGGCAGCCACCTCAACGTCCAGCATAGCGGCACAACGCTGGATGTCGGCCTCTGTCAACTTTGCAGTATTCACCATGCCAGCGGAGGCTGTAGCACCGCCTGTAGAGGTTGTGGCGCTGCCAGCGGAGGCTGTCTGGCTTGCCTGCCGAGCATAATCATTCAGCAGCACTCCCCAAGTGTTTCTGCCCACCTGACCATCTACCTGAAGACCGTGACTCTGCTGGAACTGGCGGACGATGGTGTCCGTCTCGCTGCCAAACTTCCCGTCGTTACCAATTTTGTAGCCCCATCTGCTAAGATATTGCTGCAAGCGGAATACGGTAAGACCGGTTGAGCCCATCCTGACTGTTTCCATCTTTGCAGCCTCTGTTTGTGCCTTCTGGGTCAGGTAGGCTCTGCGGGCATTATCATCCTGGAGCACACGCCAAGTGTTGTTGCCCACCTTGCCGTCTACGGTCAGGCCGTTGTCACGCTGGAAGTTGCGTACTGTCTGGTCTGTCCCACCGTCAAAGGTATCTGTTAAATCTATCTGATAACCCCACTTCTTAAGAAGCTGCTTCAGATTTACTACGTCATTTCCCCGTGAGTTCAATTGTACTAATTCCATTGTCTATGATGTCTAAAATACACGTCAT
>CACXAG010000241.1 GCA_902765585.1 uncultured Prevotellaceae bacterium | reverse complement strand
ACGCAGATGAGCACTTGTACCTGCTTGTGGTGAATATGCCAGTTATTGCGGCAGCAAGGCTCGAAGGTGACGTTCATCACACCACCACCGACATCTGCCAGATAGCTCTGACCAATGAAATACTTTCCGTAAGGATTAGGCTCGCCCTTGGGCCACTTGGTGTTCAGGGTGTAACCTTCGTTGCAGAGCCAAGTGCAGAGCTCATCGACCTGTTGCTTTGAGTTGCCCATATTCACGGCGCCCTGCTTGTGGGCAGCCAGTTGTGGAGCAACACCATCGAGACCGCTCAGGGCTGCTACGGTTACTATCTCGCGATCTGCAGCAGAGAGCTGGTCGCCAGCGAAGATGTCACCAAAGAGGTGTGACTTCAAATAGTAGTCGTCCTGCGGACAGAACTCATAGTTAAAGGGCTTTCCTGAGAGTTGTCTGGTTCTTCACGCCCAGTTCGTAAGCCTTCTTAGCATCATCCCACTCTGCAGGACGCTTCCAAGGCTTGCCTTCTTGCCATTCCGGCTGCTTGTTCTCCAACACCTTGCTCAGCACGCCAAGTGCATTCAGCGAACGTGGAAAGCCGGTATAGGCATAGAGTTGCGAGAAGGCTTCCTTCAGTTCGTTGATGGTTACGCCCTTGTTGAGCGCCTGTCTTACGGTAGGTTCCAAGCGTTCCAAGTCTCCCTGTGCCATCAGACAGGCACACGCTGCCAATCCCTTTTGACGCTCCGTCAGCGTCATTCCCGACGTACCATCGCCTACCCGTAGCCTTTGTCCGTTTACTGTTGTCATTGTCAGTATTGCTATTAAAAATGTTACTATTCTCTTCATTGCTCTTGTTTTTACTTATTCCTCCTTGCCGTTACCCACACGGGTTCCTCGCTCATCGTAGGCTTGTTCACTGCCATCACACCGCTGAGATTGTGCGGCACGTATGGCTCTTCTAGATAGGCGATATCCTCGACGGTCAGGTGCAGGTCGAGCGACTTCACAGCTCCCTCGATGTG
Organism: uncultured Prevotellaceae bacterium; assembly: GCA_902765585.1. Taxonomy (GTDB): domain Bacteria; phylum Bacteroidota; class Bacteroidia; order Bacteroidales; family Bacteroidaceae; genus Prevotella. The sequence goes on along the minus strand of CACXAG010000241.1, from coordinate 2,134 downwards.
ATGCAGCTTGGTGGCACCGACGATGGGCGATTCCACCTTCTGCAGCAGCCAAGCCAGCGATACCTGCGTCATCTCCACGCCGTAGCGGTCGGCCAGCTCCACCACACGCTCTACCACGCGGTTGTCCTGCTCGGCGGTGGCATCATACTTGAAATGCATGAATGCATCCTTCTCCTGTCGCAGTGACGTCTCGCCAGGGCGCTTCGCCAACTTGCCGGAGGCCAGCGCGCTGTAAGGTGTCTGCGCGATATTGTCCTCACGGCACAGCGGCTGCATCTCACGCTCCTCCTCGCGCATAATCAGGTTGTAGTGGTTCTGTACACTGACAAACTTTGCCCAGCCGTTCCGTTCGGCCAGCGCGTTCATCTTCGCCAGTTGGTAGGCATACACGTTGGCGATGCCGATATAGCGGGCCTTGCCAGCGCGCACCACATCGTTCATGCCCTCAAGGATTTCCTCGGCAGAGGTCTTATAGTCCCAAATGTGGTAGATGTAGAGGTCTATGTAGTCCATGCCCAGATGCTCCAGACTGGTATTGATCGAGTTCATCACGTGCTGACGGCCATCGATGCCTGCCGCAATCTCTTCATCCCTGCGAGGCAGGAATTTCGTGGCCACCACCACGTCCTCGCGGCATGTCATATCCCTCAGCGCACGTCCCACATATTGCTCCGACGTGCCCAGCTGGTAGGCAATCGCCGTGTCGAAGAAGTTCACGCCGAGGTCGAGCGAGCGACGTATAATCTCGCGTGTCGGTGCCTCGCCGATGGTCCACGCATGCTGACCGATGGTCGGGTCGCCGAATCCCATGCAACCCAGACAGATGCGCGATACCCGCAGTTCTGAGTTTCCAAGTTTTACGTATTCCATAATCGTAGTTTGTTTATCGTTTGAATATACTGTTCATTGTTTCTGGTGTCAGTGGCTGCAGGTCTTGCAGCTTCAGGTGCTTCACCATGTGGAGGGTGCCCTGCTTGTACTTTAGGAAGTGGGCGGTTTGTATGTGGTGCTGATAGGCCTGCTGCGAGGCGTAGATTTCGAGAATGCGAATCTGACAGCTATCTTCATTTGTTTGTGTTGGGAAAAGACATACCACTCCGGGTTCTTCAGCAAGGCTTGCCTTCTGAATTTCAGCAGCGGCAGCCAGATATTCCTTCAAGTATTGAGGATGAATCTCGATTTCGGCCAAACGATACAGCATCGTATCGGCATGTGATACATCAGCAGTAGGCTTGTCTGCTGTCTGACCAAAAAGCCAACGAGCGTTCTCCGATAGAATCATCTCGCGGAACGGTGCAAGGTCGGGCTCTTTCGAGAGATAGTCCTTCATGCGGGCGAGGCTCTGGGTGAGCACCTGCGGGGCAACGTAAGGATAGTCGGAGCCGTAGAGCAGGTGGTCGGGCGTGGTAATGGTGAGTATCATGCGGATGGTCTCTGGACTGTGTGCGCCGGCGAGGTCGTAGTACAGGGCGCGAAGGTTCGCCTCCCAGTCTATCTCGCCCACCATCTTGTTGGCCTGCATCACGGGTGTCAGCGACTTCATGCGTGGCACGGCCAGGGGCAGATAGGCTCCGCAATGCGGCACGATGACCTTCACGTTCGGATAGCGGGCTAGCTCGTTGCGACTGATCATATTCGTCACAGCACGGGTGGTCTCTGCGAGGTATTCTTGCATAGCGAGCGGCGTCTGCGCCATCACTTGCTTGTTCATTGGTTCAGGGCGATGCGGATGCAGAATCACTACCGCCTTGCGCTCGTTCAGCACAGCAAATAACGTGTCGAGTTCAGGTGCGCCGAGATACTGCCCATCGACGTTTGTCGCCAACTTGATGCCGTCGGCCTTCAGCACGTCGAGCGCATACTTCGCCTCCTCGATGGCTTTCTGCACATCCGGCAGTGGCAGGGCGGCGCAGAACATGAATCGCCCTGGGTGCTCCTTCCTGATGCGGGCAGCGGCCTCGTTGCTCTTGCGTACCACTTCTGCCGACGTCGGCTGTGGAGCCGCTAATGTCAGCACCGATGTCTCGATGCCAGCCTCGTCCATCCATTTCAGATGCTCCGTCACGTCGTACTTCGGCAGGGGGAATCCCTCGTCCATCAGCCTGACCTCCTGTTCCAAAGCAGACACAAACTC
>CACXAG010000240.1 GCA_902765585.1 uncultured Prevotellaceae bacterium | reverse complement strand
GGCAGCGGGCTGCAGTACAACACCGACTCGTGTGGCGGCGATGTCAAGCGGGAGGTCGAGGACTTCCTGCTCGACAACGCCTTGCCCTCTTACTTCCTCGGTGTGTGCCAGGACTTCAAGCACTTCGCCTTCTGCGTCTCGGTCGTCATCCTCAATGCCGAGGGCACGAGGATCGTACGACTGATCCGCAAGGAGGCCTGCTACTGCCGTCTTACCCCTGCGGAGAAGGACGGCAGCATACGCCAGGTGCTCTACGCCAACTGGCGCCAGCCCGTGGCCAGCCGTGACGATATCGAGGTGATCGACCTGCTCGACATCAATTCGCCTTGGCGCGACCTGGCGATACGCATGGGGCGCATCGCCGGTGACGACGGCAAGCGCCGCGTCCGCACCAAGTCCCGCAAGTTCGCCGTGCTGACGCGGGTCCCAACCCCCGACAGCACCTATTACCCGATACCGTACTACGGCGCCCTGTTCCGTGGCAAGTGGTACAACATCAAGCAGCTCATCGGCATGGCCAAGGAGGCCAAGCTGAAGAACATCGCCCCAATCAAGTACCAGATCGAGATCTCGAACAAGTATTGGGACTCCATCTTCAAGAGCGAGGGCATCACCGACCGCCGCGAGCAGCAGAAACGCATCGTCAAGGAGAAGCAGCAGATCCTCGACTTCCTTACCGGCGTGGAGAACGCTGGCAAGGTGTGGTTCTCGACCTTCTATGTCGCTCCCACAGGCGAGGTCCAACATGAGGTCGTCATCAACAAGATTGACTCCGACAAGGAGGGCGGCGACTGGTCAACGGACATCCAGGAGGCGGTGAACATGATATGTTTCACCATGCGCGTTCACAGCAACCTGGTGGGCAGCGTGCCCGGGAAGTCGCAGAGCAACAACTCGGGCAGCGACAAGCGCGAATTGTACACCATCGCCCAGGCCCTGCAGAAGCCGTATCACGACCTGCTGTTCACGGTCCACCAGATCGTCATACGCTTCAACGGCTGGACGGGTGCCTATCCCGACTGCCCCTTCATCCAGCTCACAACGCTGGACGAGCATCAGGATGCAAAAAGCGTCAGCTTTAGGGAAAGTTCACAGCAAGAGTCGCCGCAATAGCGGCGGTGTGTGATCAGTGAACCTTTCCCAACGAAGTGACTTTTGGGCGCACTAAATACCTAAAATAAATGTATAGATCATGATTAAAGACGATATCATTTGTATGTATGAAGAGGGGATGAACATCGAGGAGATAGCAGACTTCCTCGAAGTGGATGACACCTATGTATTCGATATTCTTGACGAAAACGAGATGCTATGACAACGAAACTTATCACATCAGACCAGCAGCTGCGCAGATACCTGCCCAACGCTTTCGACACCGTGGAAGGCGAAACGACCTTCCACGAGAAGATCCTGCCATGGCTAGACCAGGCAGAACGATGGGTATTCACCCAGTTCATCGGTGACGACTTCGCCCCCGAACTGCTCGCCATGGAAGAGACCGAGCCGCTGCGCACCTGCGCAACGCTCGTTGTGGTCCATGAGGCGTTCATGCGGGCCGTGCCGTCACTCGACCTGGTGCTCACGCCGAACGGATTCGGCATCGTGAGCAACCAGAACATCGCTCCGGCAAGCCCGCATAGGATATCGAGGCTCCTCGGCTCGCTGGAGACGAGCCGGGATATCGCCATCGAGCAGCTGATCCATAACCTGTTCCTCAACAGCACGTGGAGCGCCAGCCCCAAGCGGCAATGGTTCAGCGCAACGCTGTTCCCGAACATCGACCTGGCCAACCTGTGCGGTTTCACCGAACACCGGTGGGCGAACTACCTGGGCCTGCGCTCCAAGGCGATCGAGGTGGAGCAACGGCTGGCCGAGGAATACATCTCGCCCGAGCAACTGGCCGTGTTCCGTAGCGAGGTCATGTCCGCATTCACGGATATTTCCGTCGCCACGTCCCACCATACCCGTGTCATCGAGCAACTGCGGCAGATCGTTGTCACTGCCCTGCAGGGCAACCAGGTGCCCATTCAGTCGCTGCGTGACATCGTTGACCTGATGCGCAAGAACGAGACCTCGTTCCCGCACTTCCGCAATTCAAACACCTACAAACTCTTCGAGCCTCCAGTGTTCGAGAACAAAAAGAGAGCAAATGGCTACTGGTTCTGAAATCAATGTCAACTTGACTGTTCCCACTGGGTGGGACCAATTGAACGACAAGCAGCTGCGTTATGTCTTTGGACTGATGGCGCAAGGCTTCTCAACGGTGCAGATTAAGACCTACTGCCTTTTCCGTTGGACAGGCATGCAGGTCATGCATAAGTACGGCAAGGGATGGTGGTGCAAATTCGCTCACGACGAATTCTTTATCATGGCCGAACAAGTTAACGCCGCCCTTACGGCCCTCAACTGGCTTGATGGATTGCCCACTTCGCCTGTACGTATCAAGCGAATAGGCAGGGGACACGCCTTAGCTGCAGATTTCCAGAAGGTGCCCTTCGAGACCTTCATCATCTGCGACAACCTCTACCAGGGCTACCTCTCGGCCAAGGAGGACACGCTGCTTGACGACCTCGCCAAACTGTTGTACCGCTCGCACAAGGTGAATCCCACCGAGGCGGAACGCATCGGCGTGTTCTACTGGTTCGCCTCACTCAAGGAGATGTTCGCCCGTCAGTTCAAACACTTCTTCAAGCCCATCAGCAACGCAGGCGATGCTGACGGAAACATGTTTGAACAGACCAAA
>CACXAG010000239.1 GCA_902765585.1 uncultured Prevotellaceae bacterium | reverse complement strand
TAGTATCTGTCCCATATAATTGGAGGAATATGCGCTGATTATCAGCGACTTATATTTGCAGATTTTACATTCTGCGTCGGAAAGTAGATTCTGCGTGGGGAAATAAATTATAGCACATTGATTATTAGATAGTTGCAGCGTTTTGTTAGAGTGTTTTAACAAATACAATAACTATCTAATTATCAGTTATTTGCAAAAATCTGCAAATAAAAATCATCACATTCTGCGGTAGAAAGTACGAAAAATAGGGGTAAAAATCTGCAAATATCCGATACTCATTTTGAGGGTTGTTGTCACCTGATATTTGCAGATTTTTGTAGATGTTTGCATTGCGCCATTTTCATTATTTCATTTCTTTACATATTGCAAATAGAATAGAGAAAGTATAGTTCCAGTACGGCTGAAACATACTCTATTGCTTACTGATATTACATCACCATTAAAAAACCGCCACGTGCTCGGCAAGCAATGCAGACTTTGTCACCGCTCAGAGATGGGTGAGAAACTTTGATGTCACGCTCTGCCTCGCCGTCGCTGAACAACAGAACCTTCTTGGGCTTGAGATTCAGCCGCTTCAGTGTGAAAGCAAGATTTATTTCTTCATCTGTGCCGTTAATTCCTGCAACGTACCAAGTTTTCCCTGAACGGCGAGCAACAACGGCACTCTTGCCTGGATAGCCTGCGAGGAGTTTGGTGTCGTCCCATGCGGCGGGCAGGTGTGAATAGACTTGTCTTGCCTCAAAAGGAAGGGACTCATAGCCTTCGGGGCGGTCTGCCATGTGCTGAATGCCCGACTCGAAGAGCACTGGCAGGGCCAGTTCGTGCGCATTGGTGGTGATGTGGGGGAACTGACTGTCGGTGAATGTGCCTGGCGTATAGTCCATCGGACCGATGACATTGCGTGTATAGACAACGGTGGCATTGTGGGGTGGCGCCAAGGTGGTCATCAGCTCATAGTTGTTGTACCACTCTGCACCATAGATGCCCTCCATGCTCACCATGTTGGGCCATGTGCGCTGCCATCCATTAGGTATGGTACAACCATGGAAATCGACCAGCAGATGGTGACGGGCAGCATCTTTGAGTATATCAATGTAATAATTGACCATTGTATCGTTGTCGGGCGAGAAGAAGTCGACCTTGATGCCACTTGCTCCAATGCTTTCCAGCCATTGCATCTCGCGTTCACGGCTCTCTGCCGTATTCAGCCGGTCTTGTGGCTGTGGGGCGTGAGGTCCTACAAGCGATGTGCCGGAATTGTACCACAGGTTAATTTTGACTCCCTTTTGTTTGGCGTATGCCATCACGTCGTTGATGTCACCTCCGTTGGTCATCTCAGGCCATTCCCAATCAACGAGACAATAGGGCCATCCCATCTGTGCAGCCAAGTCGATGTATTGTTTCACCAGCGCATAATCCTTGGAACCATGATTATATGCCCAATAGATCCAGGAACTGACACCAGGCTGAATCCAACTGGGGTCGGCAATCTGGCTGGGAGTAGCCAAGTCGGTGACGAGAGTCGATTCGACCACATCTGCTAAAGAGCCAATAATGGCGAAACGCCAAGGTGACAAACCATCGCAGAAAGCAGACGGACCTACCAGTTGAACCTTGTATTGCTCGGAATTGTCGGCATTGACAAGATACGAGCCGCTGTCGTTACTTCGCAGATCTGACTCCGCAATGAGCATAAACAGCCCCTTTTGTGGCTCCACCAAGGCTGGATAGCTCCATTGGCCATTGGTAACATCACGCAGATTTCTGTCTTTTACAGTCTTTCCTTCTGTGTCGTGTGGGAAAGGTTGTTCGTTGCCAAAGTCGTAAGGAGCTATCCATCTGTCCTTACCATCTGCCACATAGAATGAGGTGCAATCGTCTGTTACCTTCACGCCTTGCGGGATACGATAGCGGATAGCGACACCATCATTATAGAGTCTGACGATGGCCTCAAGGGGCATATTGTCTGCATTGTCATAAGTAAAAGTCTTTTCGTTTGCGCGGTTCGTGCAATGACTTCTCTTGCCTGTAATCATGGTATAGTCGGCCTTGACTGTCTTTACAGCTGTCGATTGTTTCAGCACCAGGCATGAATCAAGATTTCCCTGATCGGTTATCAAGCCGAGATGGATACGTGTCACCATCTGCTTACTTTTGTCGTATAACGTCACTGACTGCCCATTCACCTCAGCGCTCAACTGATGGTTGGGTGATTCGAATTTGTCTTTTCCAAAGCTGTGTACACACAGTGATGTGAGGAAGAACGTGAAAAGAATAATACGTTTCATGATGATGTTTTATTGAATGATGATTGCATCGATGGCAACCATTCCGTTTTTGTTCTTCAGTTGTATTTCGTGTTTGCCTTTGCGCAGCTTTTTCGAGGTGAAGACGACGGACTGATGCTTTACTTCCCGCTGCTTGACAAAAGACACCTCCCCCACGTGTTTGCCATCGACGAGTACCTCCATGGTGCCCTGCCCCATTCCTTGCGGTGCGATGATGCTGAATTTTCGGGCTTCAAGAGTTACGGTCCAAGTGTCACCTGCCTGGTTGCTGAAGGATAGGTCGTTGTTGAAATCGCCTTCATGGGTGTTGCAACGGAAACCATGCCTTATCGTGACTGATTCTTACCACTTTATATCCCATTGCCAGCTTCATGTCTTGGATGCCTTCCGAACGCAAAGGCTCGCCCAGCTGAAGTGTCAATCCCTCTGCCGACTGGATGAAAGGAACGGCACGATTGTTCTCCACCAATTCCACTTTTGTGATTTTCCCTACAGAAGCAGATTGACTGGAGAGTGCAGGCAGGACGATGGGATCGGATGAGGGATGCAGGATGACGGCATAGATATGACCGCCCTGACGAGTATAGATGACATCGTTATTACCCCATACATCGAATGGTCGTGCGCTGTAAATAGCCTCTTGGTTGATATCAATCCATCGACCGAAGTCCAGACATATCTGACGTGCTTCATCATCGATATTGCCACGCCCATGCTGTGTGATATTGAGGAGCAGGCAGCCATTACGCGACACATTCTGCATCAGACGGGTGATTATTTCCTCAGCGCTGCGATAACTGCCGCCTTTCTGATAATGCCAGTCCTGCAGGCTTACTTCTGTCTGGAAAGGAAAAGCCATGATGTCGTCTTCAGTGTAAAGCTCTGTGCTTTTTACCAATGAGCGATCCACGATGCCAACCATTTCGGGGTTACGCTGAAAACTGTTGTAGCGCCCACCGACACCCTTGAATGTTGCTACCACTTCCTTGCGCCCTTCTGTGCGTTTGTCTGCGATATTGTAGAAATTGGCGATAATCTGAGGCGTCAGTTTCCCAAGTCCCATATCTATGCCCATATCCACTTGCGAGTCGCCGGCATGGTCATCAAAGTAGATCATGTCGGGCTGGTATTTGCGTATTGCATCGTCCACACGCCACATGAATTGGTTGGCGCCATCAGCCTTTGTCAGCATGGCATCGTAGGGTACGCCTGCCTTGTCGCCCTGCTTATCGCTGGTGTATCTGACAGGCATGAACTGTCCCCAAGTGCGGGCAGGGGTGTTATGGAAACCTATCCCGAAAGGCATGTTGTGCTTTCTTGCTACCTTTTCCCAAATGCCTACAATGTCCTGATGCGGACCGATATTCACCGCATTCCAAGGCTGGTATTTGCTGTCCCAACAATCGAAGTTATCATGATGGTTGCCTAATGCCAAGAAGTAGCGTGCTCCCATCTTCTGGTAGAGTTGTATCAGGTCTTCAGGGTCCCAAAGGTCTGCCTTCCAATCGCGACACAATTCTTTGTAGCCATACTCCGAAGGATGGCCGAAATGCTCGCGATGGAATTTCGATTGGGGATGCCCCTCCACATACATACCACGCGAATACCAGTCACCATCCTCTGCCGCTGATTGCGGATCCCAGTGAGACCATGCACCCAGTTTTGCCTCACGCCACCATGCAGGCGT
>CACXAG010000238.1 GCA_902765585.1 uncultured Prevotellaceae bacterium | reverse complement strand
GGGGCTGGAACTTGCCATTGCTATTGTCCGAGAAATAGTCGCGGACACTGCCCGTAAACTGCTGGCGGTCGTAGCCGGTATAGTTCTCCTTGTTCACCATGTCGTCGAGAATCTGGGGATAGTCGGCGCGGGAGAACTCCCTGTCGTTGAACTGCACCAGGATGATGAGACCCTTGAAATTGTTGTAGTCGTAGTGATACATCTGGGAGCGACGACTGGTTAGTGTCTGCTGCTGGCGCAACTGTATCTTGCTGCGCAGTTGTTGCACCTGCTCTGGGATAGCTGGGGCCTGATACTTGTTAACAGTGGACAAGTATTCGCGCTCCGAGGCGGTACGATCGCCCTCGTCGTGGGCCACACAGGCGGTAGCCTGCAAGCGACCGTCCTTGTTCTCGGCATACACATAGTAGCCGCGGCTGTCCTGCACCACCGAGTAGCCGTCGGTGGTGGTATGGAAGTGACACCACTCATCACCGACCAGCCGTATGGTGACATACGTTCCGTCGGGTTGCTGTACCTTTCTCGTACCAGGATGGGCAGGTATTGCCCACAGCGACACTGCACCCAGCAGCATCGTCATCAGTATCATTGTAATTCTTTTCATTTTCTCTATTTGTGCTTTAGGCGTTGCAAAGGTACGAATAAGTGAGCGAAATGCAAAATAAATTTGAGCATTTCCGAACGAAAAGGCAAAAAAAGCATCGGGAAGACCGTGTGGTCCTCCCGATGGATAAAGGATATGTAATTGAAAAAATTACTTCATCACAACCTTGACCTTCGGTCGAGGTTGTTCACGTTCGGAAATGAAAGCGTGCTTTCATTTCGCTTACTTCATCACAACCTTACGGCCGTTCTTGATGACGAGGCCCTTGTAGCTGCTGTTGACACGCTGACCTGCGAGGTTGAAGGCCGGAGTGGACTTCTCACGGTTAACGGTTATTGTTACACGGTTATTGTCTATGCCAGTGGCCTCACCCTGAGTTACGTTAACCTCTAACTTAGAACCCCACTGCTCGAAGACCAGATGAGCCTCACGACCAGTAGCACCCTCGGGCAGAGCATCGGCGGCAAACGTCAGGTCGAAACCGTACTCCTCGGAAGTGTAAACCTCGTTCTCGACATTAATGGCAACCCAGTCGGGGTCATCGGAATCGTCACGCAGCCACAGGGCGGTGGTAGGATTGCCGTCATCATCACGGGAATAGAACATCGGCTCCACATGGATGGTGGCCTGACCACCCTCGACGGGCATCACGAGGTCGGTATTGTCGGTGGTGTGGAGATAGCCGTAGGCGGCATCGATGAAACCGACAAAGGCAATAGCATTCGTACTCCAACCATAGCCGGTATAGGTGTCTTCACCGGGAACGATGGCATAGGTGCCGCTTACCGCATTGGGGTTAAGCGACGTAAACATCAAAGGTCTGCCTGACGTGATGGAACCATTGTCCCAGCCTTCGAAGACAACGGCAAACTCCTCGTCCAACTGCAGGAAGTCGACGTCCTCGCTCATGCCGAACTCATCCTCGACATAAAACTGCGGCCAGTTGAGCTTCACCAGATTGCCATCCGACATCCAAGTGCCACGCTCAACGCCATCATTAGTCAGGTCGGCCTGGGCAATCAAGTCACCCAAAGAGAAGTGGCCTTCTTCATCGCGGTGAGCCTTGTGAATCTTACAGGTGAGCTTCAACTCCTTGCGCTGGTTCTTCTTGAAGTCATAGACAAAGAGGCTGACACCCGTGAAATACAAAGGAGTAGCGGGCTTTCCCTGATAGAAGATGGTAGACTTACAGCCATCGACTTTGATGGCGGTGATATCGGTGCCGTTAGGGTTGGCCTTGGTGAAGGTCACAAGGGGAGACTCGCCGTCGTCCCAGCTGTCGGCTGTGCCGCCGGCAATCCAAGAAGAGGGATTCCACTGGAAGGGCTCAGAAGACTCGCCCTCCAAGGTGGCTACCAACGTGGCGGGGAGATACGAGCCGTCTACGGCATAGAAAGAGAAGTTCTCCTCGTTGCCGGTGATGGCATCGCCTACGGGGTCGTAGTCTTCAGTGGCAGAATTGTACTTGACCTGCTGAACAGACCATGCGTATGAATCGCACACGACGTCAGTACCGTTCATCAGATTGATGTCGGTATAGACAGGCATCAACAAATTGGAATAATAATTGCCATTGACATTGGGACCAGGATGCAGGAAGAGCGTTTCGGGCTCGTAGGCTGCTTCGGGAATCACCTTCTGGCCTTCCATGTAGTACTTGACTTTAGTGACATCTAAAACGTAGCTTGCATAGATACCGGCATCCTTTGAAAGGTCAAAGCGGTCCTCCGTAAATGCGGAGTAGGCAATATCCTCGTCTTCGATGGTGGTCAGCGAACCGTCCTCGTTCAGCGTTAAGACGATAGAGCCGTCTTCGGAAGTCCAGCTGTGCAGATAATAATAATAGGTAGTGCCGTCCTGAGTAGTACCCGAAACGACCTTCTGGGGCTGAATGGTAATCGTATTGCCTTCCACGGAATAGTCTACAACGATATACTCCAACGAAGCCCAAGGCTCGGGAAGGGGAATCACATCCACCAACACAGGACTACCATCCTGGAGGGTGGCAGAGAACATCTCCCAGGAAAGGCCTGCATGGGTGTCATAATCCTTTCCTTTTCCGGTGTACTTCGACTGTAGTTCAGCACGACGTGACTTGCTCAAGGCATTCAGACGATGAACAGCCTGAAGAGAGTTCATCTTAGAAGTAGCTATCTGCGACTTCTTCATTTCGTCCTTCGCCAT
>CACXAG010000237.1 GCA_902765585.1 uncultured Prevotellaceae bacterium | reverse complement strand
CCCTTGATGACACCCTCGGAATAGGGCGTGTTGTGCTGAGCCATGTGCTCGGCAAGGTCTTCCAGCGACACGGTCTTGCCCATCACGGCTGAACGTGCATACCACTTATCCTTGGTGACCGACCCCTTGCGCTTGTTCTGATAAAGCTTGTAGTAAATGCTCATAGTCTTAGTTTTTGTGTTGGTTCGTACTTTTGTTGATTAACTCTTGTGTCTTTCGCGATTGACAGATGCATCTCAAATGCACCTACAAAGTTACAACATAAATCCCCGAAATCCAAAAATCAGCCCTTTATAACCCGTAAAAATCTGTTAACAAACCGCACTTTTCGTCTTAAAAAAACTAAACGATATGTTTGCATTTCCTAAACAATGCATTTACCCCGTGCAAACCTATCGTTTGTCGCACATTATTTGTATCTTTGCACACGTAATCTTAAGCCAAACACTATGAACGACATTCAAATAATCCAAAGCAAGATCTATGAGATTCGCGGCGTGAAAGTGATGCTCGACCGCGACTTGGCAGAGTTATATCAGGTGACAACTGGCAACTTGAACAAAGCCGTAAAACGTAACATCAGACGATTTCCACCAGACTTTATGTTTCAACTAACAAAAGAGGAGTGGGATTCTCTAAGATTCCAAATTGGAATTTTAGAAGTTGGCAGAGGAAAATACACAAAGTTCCTTCCTCATGCTTTCACAGAGCAAGGGCTGGCTATGCTCTCCGGTGTCCTGAATAGCGACATCGCCATCGATGTGAACATCTCCATCATGCGTGCTTTCATATCTCTCCGACAGGTGGCAGCAATAGTCAGGCAAGGTGACTTAATAGAAATGCGAAAAGAAATTATTGCATATATTGATGACATTCTTGCCGATCAGAACGATATTAATGAGTCCACTCGCGCCCAGTTAGATGCCATCAGCACGGCCCTTGCGGAGTTGCAAGCCGATAAAACGGCAACTAAACCACGAAAGAGAATCGGGTTCGTACAAGACAATGAAAACGCAAATGGTTGATAATCAGACAGAAACATAAGAACCACATCGTGTTGTCTATCGTAAATTCACCATGTCTTGTACTGAAATAGGTTGACTCATAGAACGCCTTAAATGTTAAATTATTAAATTCATTTAAGAATTATGAGCAGACGTAAATTCAGTCGCGCATTGAAGCGTAGTATCTGCATTGAGTACATGCAGAGTGGAATGTCCAGGAAGGAAATAGCTCTGAAGTACAACCTTCCGAGTGTAAATTTGTTGTCGGCATGGATACAAAGTTGCCTGAGTCCTTTGGAAATCCATGAAAAATGTGCATCTTTGCCTCTTGAAACGCCTCAAATGGATGATAACATGGCAAAGGATGCGGTACGGTCAGTTGATCATGAAGCCTTGATAGATGCCCAGCGCAGACAGATAGAGAAGCTGGAGAAGCAGCTCAAGTACAGCCAGGACAAGGTTCTCGCGCTTAACACGCTCATCGACATCGCCGAGGAGCAGGGGATCCGTATACGAAAAAAATCTGGGGCCAAGCAGTAGGTCGCCTGAGCGCCAATACCGGCTATACGATACGGTATTGCTGCGAGCTGTTTGGCCATACCAAGCAGGCGTATTACAAAGGCCGTCGTCAGGATGATCTATACGGGATTCGTGCCGGGCGTATCATAGACGCCGTGAGGCAGATCCGCCAGATGGATCCCGGCATCGGCTATTACAAGCTCTGGCTGATGACGAAGCGCATGTTCGGGTGCGACCGGGTTCCCGGTCGGGATGCGTTCCTCAGCCTGCTGCGCGACTTCCAGCTGATGCAGAGGCGTCCAAGGCCGCGCCATACGACGAACTCGAACCACCGCTACCGCAAGTACAGGAACCTCATCCGCGGCTTCGTCCCCACACGGCCGAATGAGCTCTGGGTAAGCGACATCACGTACATCGACCTTGTGGACGGCTGCTGCTACCTGCACCTGGTGACGGATGCCTACTCTCACAAGATCGTGGGCTGGTGCCTCTCCGAGACGCTGGAGGCGGAGCACACCATGGAGGCTCTGGGGATGGCCGTCTCGCAGGCTACGGCCGATGAGTTGCGGGGGCTCACCCATCACTCTGACCGTGGCGTTCAGTACTGCTGCAACGCCTATACAGACGAACTGAGGAAGTACGGCATAAGGATAAGCATGACGGAAGACTACAAGCCCACCGACAACGCCATCGCCGAGCGTGTGAACGGAATCCTCAAGACGGAGGTCGTATACCGCGAGCGCCGCTTCAAGAGCCTTCAGGACGCAAGGGAGCGCATAGCCTCCTTCATCGGCTTCTACAACGACCGGCGTCCGCATGCCAGCATCGGCATGAAGGCGCCGTCCGAGGCCCACATGGAGCATGGGCCACAGCGCTGCACATGGAAGGCGTAAGGGCTCCCGGGGGCTGTCTGCCCCCTGCCGCAGGGCCTCCCCCGAGTGTTTTTCATAGGTCTGGCTGAGCAGGAGGCGGGTCAGCCAATTCAGTACGAAGTCAACAAAAGAAGTATGACGAGTAAACAATATCCGTACGGAGTCAACGTTCTTAGGAAAAGAGTCAACCATCTCAGGAAAGGTGGTCAACCTTTCCCAGATGAGCAAGTCAACCTTTTCCGTATGGGTAGGCAAATGTTAAATTATCAAGGCTAAAAAGAGTCAACCGAAATCAGGAAAAGACAGAATGTCACTTCGTCACTCCGTCACGCGTCACATTAAGACACCTCCACACTATCAGGAAAACTTGCATACCAAATATATTACTATAATATATAAT
>CACXAG010000236.1 GCA_902765585.1 uncultured Prevotellaceae bacterium | reverse complement strand
GAGTCTGCCAGCATAATGATGCCATTCTCCTTATCTCCTTCCTTCACCTCTCGCTGACCGTACTTGATTCGTCCGTTCTGGCTCATCACGCAACAGGTCTGTTCTATTTCTGGGCACATTGCATTAATCTCTTGTGCAGCCTGCGGCCACATAAAGAAATCCTCATCACTACCCGTCAGGTAGATGCGGTCGGCATTCTTATGCCAGCTGTCGATGCTATACTGTCGCCACGTGTAGTCGCCCATCAGGATGATGAACATCAGCGACACCACCAGGCCCGCTACATTAATAAAGGTATATGCCTTATTGCGCGATAGGAATTTGAAATAACTCTTCATATCATTCTCTATTTTCAATCATTATTCGTTTTTAATGCTGTTGACGGGATTCTCGTTGGCATTCTTCCAACTTTGGTATGTCACCGTCAGCATCGTGATAAGGGCGATAAGCAGGAAGGACACCAAGAATAACAGGGGCGATATGGCGGTGCGGACGGCAAAGTCTTCGAGCCAATGCACGCCCACCATGTAACCGATGGGAGCCGCCACCACGAAGCAACCCAGCAGGATATACAGGTAGCGCTTGTTGAACATGGTCAGTATCTCTCGTGTCGAACTGCCGAACACCTTGCGGATACCAATCTCCTTGCGACGATATTCGCTCTCGAACATCGTCATGCCAAACACACCAATGATGCTTATCAAGATGGCGAGCAGAGAGAAAAGCAGAATTTGTTTGGTGAAGCGGCCTTCCTGCTTGTAAGCCTTTTCCAGCTCCACGTCCATATAGCGCAGGCCGCTGATGTCAAGAGGCTGGCCTTTCTCATACTTATTCACAACTTCCATCACTTTTTGTTTGGCTTCGCGCTTGTCCATACCTTTTGCCACTCGTACCATCAATACATTGCGCCAGGAGCCATTACTCCAATAACGGCCATTCGGACTGGGTACAAAGAAAGCAATGGGTTGCTGGCTGTCATCCACTCGTAGGGTGGCATACTTGATGTCTTTGCAGAAACCAACGACAGGATAATCGCCATCGGTGATGGGCTGGTCGGTAGCGAGCCAGGGATATTGTTTCTTTGCCGACTCGTTGAAGATGTACATATCGCCATCGCCTTTTTTGAAGTTACGACCTTCAACGATGTCAATGCCCATCACATCGAGGAACCGCCAGTCCACAAAGATGCAAGTAAAGTTCATGTGCTTGTCGCCTTCGCCTCTGCCCCACGTCATATAACTGTCACCAGTGCCTAAGACGGTCATAGCCAGACTTGCACCTTCTATCCCAGGAATCTTACGCAGCTCTGCATCGATGGCGTCAGCCTTGTTGCGGGTATCAGGTGCAGTTTGCACTACCATCACTTCATCCTTATCGAAGCCGTAGTCAGTATGATAGATGAGATAACTCTGCAAGTACATGATGCCCACGCCAATCACCAGCATGAAGGATATGATGAATTGCAAACAAATCAGGATGGTGCGCAGCATACGACCTTTGGGCGACAGACCAAACGAGCCTTTCAGCACCAAGGCTGGCGGGAAGGAAGTGACATAATATGACGGATAGGAACCTGCCAGCAGACCCACTACGATGCTGAGCAACAAGGTGGCGCCAATGAGCCAGAGGTGATCTTTCAATAGGATGCTGCCCTGCACCAGTTCCTGCAAGCCCAAGTCGTGAGCCAGATACACGAATGCCATAGCCACCACGAAGGCAATCAGGCTAATCAAGACTGCTTCTGCCAACAGACTGCTCCTCAGTTTTGTCGTCGTAGCACCCAGCACCTTCTGGGTATTGATGCTGCGAATGCGCATAGGTGTCTCGGCCAAAGTGAAATTCATGAAGTTGACTGCTGCTATCACTATTATCAGCAGAGAGAAGCAGATGAGCAGATAGATAGAACTGCGACTCGGAGCGGCTTTGTCAAGGACTTTGGAGAAATGAGCGTCAGCAACGCTGGTAAGCACCACTTGCAGGGCTTCTTCCTCCTCCTTGGTAGTCAGGTTGAACTTTTCCTTGAAGAGCTCGATGGCTGTCTGACGCAAGATATTCTGCACCATTGACAGGTTCGCGGCATCATCCACCCGGATGTAAGCGTCGTAGTTCCAGTTGTTGTAATTGTCTTCATTGGAATTACTGCCAATAAAGCAAACTCCATGCAGGAGGTTGTTAGTAGGATAGTCCTCTATCACAGCACATACATTGTAGATAGTCTTGTCATCCCATTTGTACTTCATCGTCTTGCCTGCCGCATCAGTAGTACCGAAAATGCGTATCGCTTCAGAGCGTGGCAATACGATATTGCCATTTTGATTCAAACCTTTCACATCGCCATCAATGACTGTAGGCTTGAATACACTGAGGAAGTCACGCTCACCATATATAAGATTCAGTGAATACTCCTGATTATCTACCACAAACTGGTCGAAGTTTGTCCACCCGTTTCCGATGCTATAGCCTGTGACGTGAGGCGAAGCTGCCGCCAGTTGCTCTACCACAGGACGAGGCAGATGAGTGCCATAGTCCTCCGCACCAGGTCCTAATTTCATCGTCATGCGGAACAGGTTCTCGTGCTCAGTAAAGCTTTTGTTGTAGCCCAGGTCATAGTTCACCTGCGTCATGATGACGAAGAAGGAGGCGAAGGCCAGGCTCAGCCCCAGCAGATTCAGCAGGTTCGCCGTAACAAACTTCCTGAATATTGATGTAAAGTTTCTGATGATTGTCTTCATGATCTCAATTCGTTTAATTCGTTATATTCGTGGTTGTTATTTAATCACTAATACCTCGTTGTCCTT
>CACXAG010000235.1 GCA_902765585.1 uncultured Prevotellaceae bacterium | reverse complement strand
CATCCACTCGGCTGGCAAGATGGAGAAACTGGATATGGGCAAACTGTGGACACCGGAGTTCATCGGTAATCAAGACGGATTCCTCGAAAGCATGGCAGCAGCAGCGCAAGCCGTGGTGAACTACTTCAACAAGAAGCAGGGCATCATCTACATCAGCGTCATGAACAACATGTCAATAGACTGCGACTGCGTGGACCATCCCGAGCCTGTCAAACTGGAGGACTATGGCATCCTCGCTTCTACTGACCCTGTTGCGCTCGACCAGGCCTGCATCGACATCATCAACCAACAAAAGGTGACGGCCAAGAACGACCCAACCGATTTGCTGAGGCGCATCGACAAGCAGCATGGCACTCATACCATCGACCATGCAGCCCAGATTGGCCTTGGCTCAAAGAAGTATGACTTGATAAATCTGGAATGATAGTTTGGAATCTGAAAAAACAACAGTGGTAACGCTTTTACTGCACTATCGGAGATTGCCAAGCAACCCGATTACCCTGAACGCGAACTCAATGCATGAGCCGTGTTGATGTGCCGGTAGCCTGCCTTCAGAGCGGTCAATACCGAGTTGTAAGTCACTTCTCCTGCGGGAATGCTGTAAACGCCGAGTCCGAACTGTGGAATGACAATACCATTATTCAGCGTGAGATGAGTCTGATTCTTCTGAGCATCCATAACCGTTACGCTTAGTGATGCAATGATACTCAATATGATCTTTTCATGTTGAAGTATCTGTCTATCCAAGTTTATACTTGCCTGTACGGATGCTGGCAATGACACCACCGTCGATGAGCAGGTCGGTACCAGTGATAAAACGGGCATGCTCACCCAACAGGAAGGCTGCTGCCTCGGCAATCTCGTCACTGGTACCTGTACGCTGGGCAGCAGAGGCATCTATCATGCGCTGGTAGCCCTCACCGTTGGCATTGAACTCGTCGTAGGCCAGCGGAGTAACGATGACACCCGGAGATATGGTGTTGATACGTGCACGACGCTTGCGCCATGATGTGGCAGCAGCACGCTGAGCCTGCAGATGGTTCATGCGCTTAGCAATCATATAAGCAAAGCCTGAGTTCTGCATGGCTACCTCCTGAATGAACTTCACATCTTTCAGTTCTTCAGTAGGGGTGTTCACAAGTTGCAGTTCGATATCGTTGGGGATGGGGTACATGTAGGCTGCCTGACTGGAGATGATGAGTCCGGCACCACCCTCGGCCATCACCTCACCGAAGGCATCCACGGCATAGCCCGTGCCCAGCATATCGAGGTCAACGATGTGCTCAGGGTTTGCCTGATTGGGCGATGCACCAGCCGTATCGATGAAGTACATCACAGGGCCCAGTTCTGCTGCCTTCCGTGCAAATGCCTCCACACTCTCCTTCTGCAAGGCGTTCACCTGGATGGTCTCCACATCGTAGCCACAACGGCGGAAATCCTCGCCGACACGTTCCAATGCCTTCTCGCTGATGTCGCCCAGCAAGATCTTCTTGCCAGCACCGATACGGCGCACAATGGCTGTTCCCATACTACCGGCACCCAAGAGTGCCACAACTGCTTTCTGTTCGTTTCTGTCGAAAATCATCATCTATCCTCCTATTATATTATATGTTCTTTATAAACTTTGCTGGATTACCACCCACAATGGTATTGGGTGCTACATCCTTGGTAACGACGGCTCCAGCAGCCACCACGGCATTATCTCCGATAGTTACGCCTGGCAAGATGATGGCACCTACGCCAATCCAGGCATTGCGTCCGATATGGACGGGTTTGCAGCGCAGCACCATACGGTTAGCAAAGTCGTGGTTGTCAGTAACGATGCGCACATTGGGACCAATCATCACCCCGTCGTCGATGGTGATGCCGCCAGCCGCCATGCAGGTCAGCGAGTGGTTCACGAACACGCCCTTGCCAATCTTCATCTGACAGGCGAAGTCTATCTGCAACGGTGGCATCAGATAACTTGTCTTGTCGAGATTACCGTCAAAGAGCCGTTCTTCCAACGGACGAATCTGCTCTGGCAGCGGAGCCGTCGTATTGATCTTAAAACAAATGTTGGCGCAGTCGGTCATGTGCTTGATGGCCTCTGCATACTCGGGCGTAGCCATATCGACATCAGCCCCTGATCTTAATTGCTCGAAAATATTCATATCCTTATACTGTTAGTTTGATGGTGCAAAGGTACTACGAAAAAGGCAATCCGTCGTTACACGAATTGCCTCTATACTTTCACATTTTGCAGAAGGTTACTTATTTCGGTACTCGCTCGGCGTTTTCCCCAGCGTTTTCTTCACATAGCGCGAGAAATGTGATACATTTTCGAAGTGCATCAGGTCTGATACCTCGGTCAGTGTCTTCGTCGTGTCATTCAACAGCGACACCAGTTCGAATGAAGCATAGAACTGTATCCATTGTGATGCTGGCAGTCCCGTAATGGTGCGACTTACCTGAGACAAATACTTTGGTGTGATACAAAGTATATCAGCATAATATGCCACCTCACGTTCTGTCCCGGCATATTGCTGCGCCAATGCAAGGAATCGCAGGAATATACGTGCTGTATTGTCAGTGGTATCCATCCGTCCTAATATTTCGTGCTTGAAACCAGAATCTTCCATCAACAGGCGCTTACGGAACTGTTCAAAGTCATCATCCATCAGCCGCATAGCATCTTCATCGAGATGAAACGACGGATTGATACGGATGAACACAAATCCTTTCGAGGCCCACACCATTTCAGGATTGAACTGTTGGAGGAACTGCCAGGATAAAAGTAATACGTCAGCTTCGAAATCATCGGAACACTCAATGCTCTGAATCGTGTTCGACATCTGCCAGATGGCGAGGTCGCCTTGCAGGGAAGTGAATGAGTTCTTACCATCAGAGAACGTCATCTGTCCCTGCCGCACAAGGATGTGTACGTGATACCTGCCCACGAACTCCGTCACCTGCCGTCCGTCATGCTTCGTGTTAATCAGATTACAACCGTAAGTATCTTCCATAACTT
This sequence comes from uncultured Prevotellaceae bacterium, assembly GCA_902765585.1. Lineage (GTDB taxonomy): Bacteria > Bacteroidota > Bacteroidia > Bacteroidales > Bacteroidaceae > Prevotella. The sequence continues at coordinate 1,410 of CACXAG010000235.1, read as the reverse complement.
CTGTTTGACTATCATTTCAGTGCATTATAGGTAGCATCATCTACAGGCAGGCACATGCTGCCAATCCCTTTTGACGCTCTGTCAACGTCATTCCCGACGTTCCGTCGCCTACCCGTAGCCTTTGTGCATCTGCTGTTGCCATCATCAATAATGCTACAAATAAATAGACGATTCGTTTCATATTACATGCTCTCCTTAAGAATCTCTGTCACGTCTGACTTCGTCAGATTCAGATAACCGGCGGGATAGCAGATGGTGCCCTCGGTGATGCCGGGAATCATATCTTCAGTGGCACCCAGTTGAGTGATGGTCAAGGGCAGACCTATCTCTTGCATCCAGGCTTTCAGGGCCTGCAGACCAGCTTCGGCTATCTGTTCGTCGGTCATTCCGTTGCTCTGGATATTCCACACGTTCTTGGCGAAGCGCACAAACTTAGACAGACCGTTCTGCATGGCGCGGCGATAGTAGGCCATTGAGACAGATGCCAGCGCATAGCCGTGTGGGGCATGTGTCCAAGCACCCACGCTGTGACCAATCATGTGAACCATCCAGTCCTGCTGCTTGCCCAGCCCGATAAGGGTGTTCAGTGCCCATGTGGCTGTCCACATGATGTTCGAGCGTGCCTCGTAGTCCTGAGGATTCTTTACAGCGATGCGGCTGCTGTGGATGACAGAACGCATCAGTCCTTCAGAGAGGTAGTCGCTGGTGTTGTCATCGAAGTCCGAGAAGTACTGCTCCATGATGTGGTTCATGATGTCGTAGATACCCGCCTTCATCTGGTTCTCGGGTACGGTCATCGTGAACTTCGGATTGAGGATAGAGAACTTAGGCATCAGACGACTGTCGAACACATGCCCCACCTTGAAAGTATGCTCTGCATCTGTAATCACAGTGCCGGCGTTCATCTCAGAGCCTGTGCCAGCCATCGTCAGGATACAGCCCACAGGCAGCAGTCTCTGGTCCTTAGCGGGATTTTCCTGCTTCAGCCAGAACTTGTCCCAGTAGTCGCCTTCATAATAGACAGATGCAGCCACGGCCTTCGAGTAGTCGCAAACGCTGCCGCCGCCAAGGGCAAGGATCAAGTCTACCTCGTTCTCGCGGGCAATCTTGACGCCCTCATGCAGTTTCTCTAAGGTGGGATTGGTCATCACGCCAGGGTTCTCAACGATGGTCTTGCCTGCCTCTTTGAGGATAGCCACCACCTGGTCGTAGATGCCGTTACGTTTTACACTGCCACTGCCGTAGTTGAGCAGCACCACTGGGCCGTAGCCCTTCAGTTCGTCCTTGAGGAAGTTCAAAGACTCATCACCAAAATACAGTTTGGTTGGGTTGTAATAAGAAAAGTTTCCTAACATAGTTGTTTTTTTATTATCCGTAATTCTCAATTAAGTATTTCACGAACTGTGGGTC
>CACXAG010000234.1 GCA_902765585.1 uncultured Prevotellaceae bacterium | reverse complement strand
GGTTGTGGAACTGCGCTATTCGTACCAGAACTCTCCACCGAGTAGCTGAGCGCTTCTTTCGGCTTTATTGCCTGTGGCCTCACGAGTATATTCCTTGTACTGTCGGCCTTGTTCGTTCTTATTAGTTACTACCATAGACTTACCCTTTAATTCACAATTGGTAAAATGGCTAAAGTATCTGGGTGCAAAGTTACAGCGAAACTATCAGATATGAAATACCATCCACAAGGCATTTGACCCCACTATAGTTTGGTATTTTGGTGAATTTGATGAAAAAATAACTGAAAGCGCCCTATAATACCAGTTCCATCAGTATATCGCAACGCTCGTAGGCATTTCCTGACAATGGAATTTCCTTGAATCCAAGTTTACGGTATAGTGAAATGGAGGCCTCTAAATGGGTGTTGCCTTCAAGGAAAATACGTTTCACATGATGACGACGGGCATAATCAAGCAATGCCTCGCCAAGTTGGCGGCCAATACCTTTGCTTTGGGCATCAGGTGATACAGCCATCTTTGCCAACTCGTGGCAGTCTGACTCCGGATGCGGCTTTAAGGCACAGCAACCAACCACAGTTTCTTTTTCATCAACTGCCAGAAATATCTGACCACCACAACCTATGATGCTCTCATCGATATGCAAGAAGGTATCGAGATCTGACTGCTCCAATCTGAAATAGGATTCTATCCACTGTTTGTTCAGTCGGATAAAGTCCTGTTTGTAGCATGGCTTGTATGTAGTGATTCTTACCATTCTATACATCAGATAACGTATTCCACCGTTTCCTCCGTAAGCAGATGATCCATGAAATAGACTATCTGCTTGCGCCACCAAGCCCAGTCGTGGGCTGAGTCGTAGCCCCAGTAGTCTATCCAGGCAGGCACGTTCTTCTCCTTCAGCAGGGCATCCATCTGACGGGTGCTGTCGAGCAGTTCATCCTCCCATGCACCCTGCCCCACACACATCACGATGCGACGCTGGCGATAGATATGCCAATAGGGGTGGTCGTCAGGCATCTGGCGCAGGAAGTCCTGAGGTGAGTTGTCGTAGATAAGCGAATCCTGATAGTTCGGGAAGAAATAGCCCGCATAATAGAGTCCGCTAAGAGCCAGCAGCGTATCGAAGAGGTCGGGACGACGGAAGAAGAAGTTACCAGCATGGTAGCCGCCCATCGAGCAGCCCGTGACAATGAATGTCTCGTTGGAGAAGTGACGCACTTCTGGTATGAGTTCATCGACGATGTAGTGATACCACCGCTCATGCAGTTCTATTCGACGGTGATAGTCGCCCTGTGTGTCACTCCATGTCTCACGGTCTATTGAATCGACACAGACAAGCCTGATCTTCCCCTTGTCGATAAAACTGGAGAGCACGCCCACCATGTCGAAGTCCTGATAATCGTAGAACCGTCCGTCCTGTGAGGGAAAGACGAGCACAGGATGCCCCTTGTCGCCGTAAGTCTTATATTCCATGTCTCGCCCGAGGGCGTTGCTGTATTTCTTCACGTAATTGATATTCATTGTTTTTTATCGTGTACAAATTTCACAAAATCATTTACTTCTTCCATCGTCTGCAGCTTGACGGTGTACATCTGCTGCCCCATCGCTGCTGAGAAAAGTTCGGGCATACGCTCGCACATCACTATCCGGTCGCCATAGCGGCTCAGCACCTCTTCATGCGAGTGAACATAGTGATAGATATCGCGACGGCTGGCAAAGGCACAATACTGCTGATGGCCCTGCTGCGTACGGCTTTCACCGAAAGCCACCATGTCTGCCCATATCTTATAGACATCGGTGGAGTGCGCAAAGTTGATCATGTCGGGGGTATAGCCTCCTGCCGGACGCATATTGACTTCGAGTGCCACAAAGTCGCCCTTCTTGCCCAGTCCCTCACGGTCGCCGTCAAGACGGAAGAACTCCAGATGCACAAAACGGTTCCATATACCGAAGGCCTTGACTGTGCGCTGCCCCAGTTCTCTCAGACTGTCAGGAATCTCTCTGTCCACATAGTAGGAAAGATCGAGTCTGAGATTGACGATATCCATGATCGATGGCGGCCACACGGTCATCGACTCGAAGAGCGGATTGCCCCTGGCATCGATAATGGCATCGTAGCTGCATATCTCGCCCGTAATGAATTCCTCCACCACATAGTTACGGTAATTGCTCTCCGTCTTGTAAAAAGACTGTAGCTGTTCGTCGTCCTCGATCTTATATGTGCCGCTGGCGCCTACGCCTACATCTGGCTTGGCTATGATGGGATAGTCTGTCTGCCTGGCAAAGCCGCTCACGGCGTCGAAGCCCTCAGCAGCACGTATCTGACGGGCTGTGGGTATGTCGCCCTTGGCATAGTATTTCTTCATCTCCGACTTCTCCTTGATGCTGCGGATGCGGTCTGTCTGCAGGCCAGTAGTCACGTTGAAGTCCGTACGCAAGCGGGCATCTTGTTCCAGCCAGTACTCGTTGTTCGACTCTATCCAGTCTATGCGACCATATCGGAAAGCGAAGTAGGCTACGGCACGATACACCTCATCGTAATTCTCCAGCGAGTTCACACGATAATATTCCGTCAGAGACTTCTTCAACTCCCTCTGCAATGAGTCGTATGGCGCATCGGCAATGCCCAGCACTTTCACGCCATTCTGATATAGCCATTGACAGAATTGCCAATAAGTATGCGGGAAATGGGGCGATATAAATACGAAATTCATGTTCGTTAAATCTATTTTGTGCTATTTTGGCGGCAAAGGTACACATTTTTCTGCAACTGCACAATAGCATAATGATGGTATTTACACTATTTGTAGTCTTTTGATCGGTTATCACATAGCCGTCGTACCTCA
>CACXAG010000233.1 GCA_902765585.1 uncultured Prevotellaceae bacterium | reverse complement strand
TTCAGACCATTATGTTTCCCCAGATCAAGACCCAAGCACTTCGCTTCATCAATAAGGACCCCCAATCGAACAACCGTTATCTCTACCGTATAGAGACCCAGCATGACTTCGCTTCCACCAACCAACTCCGTATCGACAAGCGGGGAAAGACCATCCACGTTTTTGTAGATGATTCAGAACAGGCCACCCTCAGTCTGAACAAACCAGCCGCCACACGTATTGGGCTCTTCAGTGACACAGCCCAACAAATCCTGGTAAGGAATATCCTCTATTATCAGGTAAAATAATCCAAAAGCACAAAAATGCAGAAAACACTGAAAAATGAAAAGTATAAGAAAGTATTTCACTGCTCTTTTAGTTTTAATGTCTGTTTACATATATGGAGCCGACATTCCACGGCCAGAGTATCCCCGGCCTCAATTTGAGCGCAAGCATTGGATTTGCCTAAACGGTGAATGGACCTATCAGTTTGATTTCGGCTGCAGTGGTCTGGAGCAAGGGCTTCAACATAGTAAGGGTTTCGATGGCAAGATTGTTGTCCCTTTCTGTCCGGAGAGTCCGCTTTCAGGTATAGGCCACAAGGATTTTATCAATGCACTTTGGTATCACCGCACCATCAGCATTCCTCAGTCGTGGGATGGCAGTCATATTATACTACACTTCGGAGGTGTGGATTATAAATCTCAAATTTTCATAGACGGCAAGCACGTGTTCACCCACTACGGCGGTGCTGCCTCGTTCGATGTGGATATAACAAAATATGTAAAAATAGGTAATAGTTATAATTTGGTTGTTTATGTAGAGGATGACGTGCGCTCGCAACTGCAGCCTGGCGGCAAACAGAGCCGTAGACTGAACAGTTATGAATGCTTCTATACCCGTGTGACAGGCATCTGGTCGACAGTATGGCTGGAGCCTGACGGAAGCAAGACACTCACCGTCACTATCCGTGACGGTTCAAAAACAGTATGGCGCGGTGAGACCAAAGCCAGTGACAATGCCACGTTGACAGCGAAAATCAGCAAGGTGAAGACATGGTCGCCTGAGCATCCGTTCCTCTACGATGTAGAATACATAGTTAAAGACAACCGCGGTCAAGTAATCGACCATGTCAGTTCGTACGTTGGTATGCGCAAGTCAGAACTACGTGGCCGCACATTCTATTTGAACAACGAGCCTTATTACCAGCGGTTGGTTCTCGATCAGGGCTATTACCCCGATGGTCAGTGGACTGCTCCCACCGACGAACAACTCAAACGCGACATCGTGTTGGCCAAGGAAGCCGGTTTCAATGGCGCACGCCTGCATCAGAAAGTGTTTGAGCAGCGCTATTTCTACTGGGCCGACAAATTGGGCTACCTAACTTGGGGAGAATCACCCTCTTGGGAGCTGGATTGGACCGACCAGATAGCCGCACGCAATATGATAGCCGAATGGGAAGAATGCGTGGAGCGCGACTACAATGAGCCATGTCTCGTGGCTTGGTCACCACTAAACGAGACATGGTGTCCTGACCGTGATGCCCAAAGGGCCCGTCTCACCAACGACCTCTATTTCATCACACACCGTCTGGACCGCACCCGGCCCGTCGTGTCGGCCAGTGGCGGATATCATGCCGGTTTTACCGACATATACGCCGAGCACACCTATGTGCAGGATCCCGTGGAACTCTATGAACAACTGCGTGAGAAAGAAGACGGCAGTGTATATGTGCATCATCCCCGCGAGAGCGCTCCCTATCAAGGTGAGGCCTATATGATAGATGAGTTTGGCGGCATACGATGGGTCAAGAAAATGCAGGCCGAGGAGGTCGCGCCAGAGGGACAGTTTTGGGGATATGGCAAGGACCCCGAATCATTAGAGGAATTCTACCGTCGTCTGGAAGACCAGGTGAACGTGGTGCTAAGCATAGACCACATCTGTGGCTTCTGCTACACGCAGATTGTCGATGTGGAATTGGAGAAAAACGGCATCTATACCTACGACCGTGAGCGCAAGTTTGACATGGAGCGTATCAAGTGCATCTTCACCAAGAGCCGACAGCAAGCCAAGAAAGAAGTTGAGCAGATGCTCAACGACAGGAGATAGTTCACATCATTATTATTTTAATTAATATCTTTTAAAGCACAACAATTATGAAGTATGGTACATTTCTACTCATGACAGCCATGCTGACCCTTGCAGGCGAGGCAATGGCACAGACAGACAACGTGGTGGCCCTGCTGCCCGACGGCGTTCAGGCCAACGTCAATCCTGAGCGTAAGCAGGACAAAGCCAAGAACCTGGTGGTGGCCGGTTCGCCAGAGAAAGGCTACAAAGCATTTTTCGCTGCCACCGATAATGCCAACGGAGAGGAACTTTGGGTGACTGACGGCACCAAGGAGGGCACTCACCTTGTAAAGGATATCGTGCCGGGGGTGGGCTCTTCCAATCCAAGCAACCTTGGCCGTCTGAATGACAAGGTTCTCTTCGCTGCCTACACCGACCTGGATGAGGTGCAGGTATGGGTCTCGGATGGTACGGAAGCAGGAACGAAGCAACTGACAGAGAATATCGTACCGGGTACAGGTGCCAGTCCTGTGGCTTTCACTCAGATGAACGAGACACAGGCTATCTTCGCTGCCTACGACGAAGAAAGCGCCGAGTACGACCCCGACCGCGGCCCGCAGCGCTGGCTCTGGGTGACCGATGGTACGGTGGAAGGTACCCGTCGCGTAAAGGCCGTCGATCTGAAGTGGCCGGGTCAGGACAATACCACCCTTCATACGGCCTATGTGCGCTCAGGCCGTCGGGTATTCTTCAAGGCCGATGACATTGACGGTACTACAGGTGAAGAACTTTGGGTGACCGATGGCACAGAAAATGGCACTTATCTGGTAATGGACATCAACTGGGAGCGCTGGCCAGAAGGCGAATGGGGCTACGCAGAGGGCTTTACACGTAGCAGTGCCATCGACAATTTGGAGAACTACAAAAACGAGGGCGTCGTGTTCAAGTGCTGGACACCCGACTTTGGCAATGAGCCTTGGTACTCTGATGGAACAAAGGCAGAGAATGCCAACGATCCTGGTGGCGATGGTGACGACCACACATTCTTGGTGAAGGACACCAACCCCGGCAAGAATGAGAATGGTATCGGCTTCGGCGGCAATCCCTTCGGCTATGGCTTTGAGGTTTACAAGGACAAGATTTGGTACCGTGCCTTCTCTCCCGATGGTGGACAGGAGTTTGGCGGATATGGCAACAAACGTGGCGACTGGGTATACTATGACGTATGGCAGGAAGAGCCCTCTTGGGACCACAACTCTTTCTCTGACCCAGGGTGTGTGTTCGATGGTGTATATATGTTCTGTGCCGCCCACGGATTCGATGCTGCCATTGATACACATATAGGTGGTGAAATGTGGTATTTCGACGGCGAAAAGGTTCAGCTGCAGATGGACTTCGTTCCAGGCAATGGCTGCGACTGGATCAAGGAGCAGACCGTGGCTGGAGGTTCGATGTATTGGTGGAATGAGGTCAGCGCCCCTGCAGTGGGAGCCTACACTGGAGCCCTCTACCGTCTGGACAGCAAAGAAGCAACACCTGTTGTTGTAACCCATCTCGATGAGACTGGTGACTTCTGCCACTCTCTGCGCAACCTTAATGGTACCATCATCTTCGCCTCCGACAAAACCCACCAGATCTATGTGGACAACTACACCAAAGAAGGTTGGGACGGCGTGAGCGACTTCGGTTACATTGAGCCTGAGTTTGGCAACTTCGACAGTATCACTGAAGTGAGAGA
>CACXAG010000232.1 GCA_902765585.1 uncultured Prevotellaceae bacterium | reverse complement strand
GAGCGTGGCATAGAATCCGGCATGAACGGCCTCCTGATTGGCCATCTCTATGAAGGTTTCCGAGACCTCTTCGGGATAGCCTTGCTCCTTTGCCATACGTGCGAGGGCATAGTAAGTCATCACTCCTGCGGCTTCAGCCTTGGCGGCTCCGTCGCATAATTTCTCAAAATCTGTTCCTTTTGTAAGTCCGTAAATCATATTGTATTTTTTATTGCTTTCTGAATTTATTCCGTAGCCGTTTATAACCTTCAACGCCCAAGATCGTCAGACCTCCATACTGGCAGGTCTTGGCCAGTCCGAAGAGCACAGCCCAAAGCACGCCTTTTGCTGTTGTACTGATAGGCAGCAGCATTTGGGCAAAGGACAGGATATAGAAGGGTATGCAGCACATCAGGACGATGACACCAGTCCTGAACGAAAGGGATTGCAGCCACTCTTTGATCTTCATGCCCATTCGAAGTTATCCTTTCCTGCAGCTGTTACAGAGTTTCTTGCAATACTTCCAGCCACCTGTTGACCAAAGGGCGAGGAAGATGAGTACCGGCTGGAAGAACAGTCGGATGAGACGGGCCTGATCGGTGTTGAGACCGAAGGCATCGATATGGTTCACATACTGGTTGATGTTGCCTGGGAAGATGAGCACATAGAAGAGTGCGAGCAGCGCACCGACGAGTGCTTTCTTTTTCCAGAGGAACAACATGCCAAGGCCGAGGGCAATCTCAACCACGCCCGATGCCAGCACGACAAAATCTGTAAAGCCCGGACTGAACTGAAGCCATGTAGGTACTTGTGCTACGAACTCCTGACGAGCTATCGTCAGATGACTGATGCCTGCGTAGGTCATGAAGAGACCAAGTAGCAGACGGAAGCATAATTTGATATATTTCATTTTTGTGTCGGTTGTTTATTTCTTTAATGTTTCGATGATTGAATCTAATTCACTGGCCAGATGCGTGTAGTCATCCATCTGGAGCGGGCAGGCTTTCAACGTTTCACCCATGCCTGCAGGGATAAGCTTGTAGGCTTCTTCCTCCATATCGCGGCCTTTCTTTGTTAGGCTGACTATCTGCTGGCGCTTATCCTCCTTGCCACGCTTGCGAACCACGATACCAAGTTTCTCCATACGCTGAAGCAAGGGCGTAACGGTGTTTGTTTCGAGCAGCAGACGATGAGCAATGTCGTTCACAGGTTGGGAATCCTGCTCCCACAGCACCATCAGAACGAGGTACTGCGGATAGGTAATACCCAACTCATTCAGCATCGGCGTGTAAGCCTGTGTAATGAGACGTGCCGCCGTATATAGACGGAAGCATATCTGGTTGTCAAGCTGTAATTCTGCGTGCATGATTCATTTATTGAACATTGACCATTGAACATTGAACTTTATTAGGCGAGCATTTCCTCGATGTCTTTTTCGAAGTCTTTGGGCTCTGTGGTGGGCGCAAAGCGCTTGATGGTCTCACCATCCTTCGAAATCAGGAACTTGGTGAAGTTCCACTTGATGTCACTGTCCTTCTCCACGCTCTTGCTGATGGCCTTGAAGAGCGTCTTGGCAGCTTTGGCTTTCAGGCCGTTGTACTCCTCGGTGGGTGCCTGTGTTTTCAGATACTCGAAGATGGGCTGGGCATCGGGGCCGTTGACGTCACCCTTTCTCATAATCTGAAATGTAACACCGTAGTTCAGTTGGCAGAACTCCTCAATCTTTGCATCGCCCTCAGGATCCTGCTCCTTGAACTGATTGCAGGGGAAGCCGATGATGACGAGTCCCTTATCCTTGTACTTCTGGTTCAGTTCCTCCAGTCCTGCGAACTGAGGTGTGAATCCACACTTGCTGGCAGTGTTGACAATCAGCAACACCTTACCCTGAAACTGTGAGAAATCAATCTCCTTACCTTTGCTTGAAAAAGCCTTGAAATCATAAATCTTTGCCATATCTTTTACCTGTTTGTATCGCTCACGATGATAAAGATGGTGCAAACGAGAGCAGAGCCAAGCTTGCTTGAGCTATGCCGAGTGCAGCCCATCTTCGCAACGCAGTTGCAAAGGTAAGAAGAATGTTTTATATCGCAAGCGATTTATCGAAAACTTTAAGAGAGTTTAACAATATATCGCCTGCGATGTTTTCTTCGTGTAATCTTTAGAAGATGGATGCTACCAATGAATACAGGTAGCTGCCAAAGCTGACGAGTGCCCATATCATCAAGGCTATGAGCAATAGTAGGAAAATGAGGACGATGGCAGACTGCCAGGCTCGTTGGTTCACTTGCTTGATGATGGTCTCATCACCGTCAACAAAGCCCTGAATCATTGCCATATTTTTTGTGTTGGCACGATGGAAGATGTCGATAACGTCACCGACGAAGAAGGGAATCATGCCCAAGAGTACATCACGCAGGGCATTATTGAGGACGGCCAGCGTCAAAGGTATGCTCTTGATGACTCTCGACGAGAAATACACGAACGGCACTACACAGAGTAACGCAATAGCATCGCCCCAGCCAGGGATGATGCCAATGAGTGCATCCAGATAGTAGCGATCCATGTAGCGCGTCAGACCACTTATTGTCTGATAGGCTTTGTTGTCCATCAGACGTTTACGCTGCAGTTCACGTTTCTCGTCCTTGTTCACGGGCTATACAACCTCCTTGCCGAAAGGTGACAGGGCCAGCTTTGCCAGTCGGAAGTGCATCCTTCCGAACGGGATGCCGATGATGTTTCCTAACGTCTTCATTGATCTGATTGGAGTTCTATTTGTCCAGGCATATTAGTTTACGAACTCTTTATCCTTCAACCATTTGTCAATCGTCTGCTCTGCCTGGTCCATTTCTCTGTCGTAGATGGCTGGCCCCTGAACGACATTTGCTTTGGGGAACATTTTACGGACAGTCGGGACAGTCCTGCAGAAGCGATTGCCGCCATGAGTG
>CACXAG010000231.1 GCA_902765585.1 uncultured Prevotellaceae bacterium | reverse complement strand
TTTGTGGCGGTGAAGCGAGTTGTGCTCTACTGTACGATGTTTGCTGCGTGGGCCCCGAGGGTGGTCAGCAGCGCGGTGATGATGGTGACGATGAGTTCACCAATCCGCTTCAAGGTTTTCTTGGTACTGTCCTTCATTTTTAGGTTAGAGTTTAGAGTTTAGAGTAGTTTTTAAGTTTAGAGTTCTTCAAGTGTGAAGCGACCAGAGGTCGAGCGTAGAGTAGTTTCTAAGTTTAGAGTTTAGAGTGGCTGTGCGCGAGCCTGTTTCACCCCGCAGGCCCCCTCCCCTCCCTTGGGAGGGGGCGGGGGTGGGTCCTTACGGTTCGTCGTTGCCTTCGTCCTCCTTGGGCGTCCAGTCGGCGTTGGTCTTACCCTCCTTCTGTGCGTTCAGGGCTGCAGCCTGTGCGGCACGGGTGGTGGTCTGTTCGAACTCGGCGTCGCGGCGCAGGTTGAGCAGTGCGCTGCCCTTGGCGAAGTTGACCTTGAGGTCGGTGATGTTCTGGGCGGTGAAGTCGGCCATTGTCACGGCACCCTTGCAGGTGATGGCGGGCGTGAGCGTGCCCAGTTCTCCGAGGTCAATCTTATAGCCCTGCAGGATGAGTTCGCGGATGCAACCGCTGAGCTCGCTGAGGATGCCGAGGATGGTGCCCTTGCTGAACACGCTGTTGTGCTCACTGATGTGGGCGCTGAGCTCGCTGAGGCTGACTACGCCGGTGAGCTGGATCTTGCCGTAGGCCTTCTTGGGGTCGTCTTCGTGGGCGGGGTTGCCCAGCATACTTACGGAATACTGAATCTTTTTCATGGTGTTTTCTGTGTTTTTAAATGGTTAATGAATGGTTTGGTTGTGTTGTGGTTTGTTGCGGCTTGGCCGCTGTTGTTTGTGTTGTTTGTTTGTTGATTGAGTGTTATTTCAAAGAGCTCTTGGTCATCCGGTTCGGATTGTCGGTTTTCGGATGTCAGATGTCAACTTGGCTCTCGCGACCAGCCTCATCTCCGTCGTCCATCGTCCACTGTCCTTTTCCTCTCGTTTGACGCTGCAAAGGTACAACAAATAATTGAATTCTCCAAATAATTTTGAGAAAATATGCAAGAAATATGCAACAAACATGAATATTTTCCTTTTATCACGAATTTGTTATTTTAGTTTTAATTTATGTCTCGAATTCATGGGTCTAATTTATGTCTTGAATTCATGTTAAAAGATAGAATATCATGGTTTTCTTACACGAATTCGAGACACGAATCTGTTTCATGAATTCGAGACATGAATGGGCACTCCCGTGGAGTGCATTGAATGGACATAATGTGGAAGCGGATGACACCCACCTTGTTTGGATTCACCTTCCAGTCGTAGGTATGCTGACGCATAATAATTCTTTATTCTGTATAATTCAGCTTCTTGGTTTCCATGTCACGAGAGAAGTGGCGGAAGAAGTCCCAAATCAGGCGAGCTGCAGGCTTGAAGTTCCAATGGCCATAGTTATTGATAGCGATAAGACGGATCATCGGCTTATTGCCTTTATACAGCTGACCAAACTCCATCGTGATGTCTTCGCTCTTGCCCGTATGAATCTGACGGCGGTCTTGCAACTTGAATCCGAAGGTTGGATCCACATTGAAATCCAAATCACCTGTCACCTCCATATCATTAATCGTCTGATAGATGCGCCAAACATTCAAATAAGGGTTTCCTTGCCAGTTGTCAGGACGCAAGTAACGTATCACATCATCATGGGTACCAGCCACAGAGCAATAGCCCACTTCCACATAGCCACGCTTCTGAATGGCCTCATTCATCAAAGGCTCACTGCCATAGCCATAATAACCAAGTCCGTTGCCAGAGAAGATGCCACCAGAATGGCCAGCTACGGCAGCAAAGAGATGCGATTTACGCACGCCCAGCATATTGCTGGTCATGGCTCCAGCAGACAAACCCTCACAATAGATACGTGAAGCATCAATCTGCGGATATTTCTCTTTGAGTACACTGATAACAGCCTCAATGCCATCCAATCCCATAGCGATGAAACCATTGCTGCCCTGCCACTCCATCTCTACTACCATGAAGCCCTCTTCAGCTGCCAGTTCCACAAATCCAGCCGTCTCACTTTGTGTGCGAGGATCGTTCCCATGACCATGCAGGATCACGACTAATGGCACAGTACCCTTAGCTGCATTTTGAACCTGCTTTGGCAGATACTCATACCACAGATATTTATTAGGGTTCTCTACCCCACCTGCCGCATTGGTATCCACTACAGGATGTTGTACTACATTGCGCTGGATGCCCATTTTATCGAACATCGGGTATGAAACAAGTTCGAAAGTCTTCACACCTTCCGGGTTATCAATACCACGGCTCATATAGAACGTGCGATAGAGGTTGTTGTAACGATAGTTGGCACTCAACACCTTATCCCAAGCATCAGCCAACAACATAGCTTCAGAAGCGTTAGCATCAGCATTCACTACTATTTGCTGCAAAGGATCCTTGGGAGCGGCATCACTGGTTTTCTGATAAGGTTTGGCCACTTTTGCTGCATTCTTGCCACCGACATAAGTGGGGACAGGCAGTGCGCAGACCTTACCAGGAGCACCACCAATAGAAACGATGCCAGCTATGGCACCCGTCAAGTCAGAAGCAGCCAAATGCTGATTGACGAAAGTAGCACCATTGCCAATGCCCACCACCTTAATGTTAGTGGCAGGGCCACCTCTACCTATCAGTTCACGGAAAGCCTGTACGTCAGAAGCCTGCCACTTGTCGCCTACAGGATTCACCACACTAATTCTGCCACCGTTTTCAGCAGCCATTTCTATTACCTTCAGTTCCTTTGCCAACGCTAAAGCAGATACATTATCCAGCTTCTGATCAGGGAAGATATAAAAAGCAGGGCCAAATCCGGCGCGTGACTCTATATTCCTCTCCATAGGCAGATTATACTGCAAGGC
>CACXAG010000230.1 GCA_902765585.1 uncultured Prevotellaceae bacterium | reverse complement strand
GAGTTTTGACTCGCGTCAGATCAGTAAGGAACAACTCGACAGCATTCTGGAAGCAGGACGTTTGGCTCCGACAGCCAAGAACCTACAGGAACAGCATGTTTACGTGGTGCAGTCGGCAGAAGGACTGGCCAAAATCGATGCACTCACACCTTGTCGATATGGTGCTCCGACCATGCTCATCGTGGCCTTCGACAAGAACAACGTGTTTACCTATCCTGGCCAGAAGTACGACTCTGGCATTGAGGATGCCACCATTGTGACCACTCACATGATGCTCTGCGCAAAGAGTGTGGGAGTGGACAGCTGCTGGGTGAACTTCTTCGACCCTGACAAGATGGCTGAGGCTTTCCTGTTGCCAGCGAACGAAGAGATTCTGACCTGTCTCGCCCTCGGCTATCCGGCAGAAGGTGCAGGGCCACTCGCCAACCACAACAGCCGCAAGCCGATTGAGGAAACGGTAACTTACCGGTGTTTGTGGTTGAGCAGAACTGCGTCTATCAGGACATGGACGGGGATGACCAGAAGTCCATCCACCTGTGGCTGACCGTAGCGGATAAGATCGTTGCTTTGGCTCGTGTATGCCCTGCCGGTACTCACATGAAGGAAATTTCGATAGGCAGAGTCATCACTACTGAGCGTGGCAAAGGCTATGGCAAACAGATCATGCTTCGCGCCATCGAGGCAGCCATAGAACATTTCAATGCTACACTTATAGACATTGAGGCACAGGAATATGCCAAAGGATTCTATGAAGGCATGGGATTCAGACAATCATCCGATACTTTCATGCTCGATGGCATTCCTCACATTAAAATGACTTGGAAAGAATGAGCAGGATTATTAGAGAAGCAAGGCAGACGGATGTGGCTGAGATCATGCAGGTCATGGATGCTGCAAAGAAGATTATGCGGCAGTCTGGCAACGTGCATCAATGGGGAGAAGGCTACCCCTCTGAGGCAGTCATTACGGCTGATATGGAACGGAATGGCGGTTTTATCATTGAGGATGATGGTTGCATTGTAGGCTATTTTGCTTTTCTACCATCCCCAGAACCGACTGTAGTCCATCGCATTGCCAGCTACCCCGATGCTCACGGCATCTTTAGCAGCATCATGGAGTTCTGTTTCTCCAACGACGAGAACATCCGCATAGATACTCACCACGACAACAAGATTATGCAGCATAACATTTTGAAGCACGGCTTCACCTATTGCGGCATCATCTATCTGTTGTCAGGTGACGAACGATTAGCTTACCAAAAGGCAGTCAATCGTTAATATATGACTTGGTAGACATGTCGTAGTACAGGGCTTCCAACTCGGCCAAAGTCAGTTTCTCCACGGAATGTTCGATAATACGTATCAGCTCATCACGCCGATAGTCATCTGACTGGTATTTATTCATGTATGCCATAGTCTATTCTTCTTTAATCACTGGCATATTTGCCTTTTTCCAAGCAATGATACCACCTTTGAGGTTTACACACTTATAGCCGACGTCAGCCAGTATACCAGCAGCATTAGCTGAGCGGCGACCGCTACGGCAATAGACAGCGATAATCTTATCCTTGGGCAGTTTAGCTTGGGCCTGTTCCACAAAGTCGCTCTGGAACTGGTCAATAAGAACGGCTCCCTTGATATGCCCTTCGGCAAACTCAACGGCCTTACGCACGTCGAGGATTACCACGCTTGAGTCTGCAATCAGTTCGGCAAATTCCTTCACTTCCATGTTCTCAAAGTTCTGCTGGCCACAAGCAGTAGTAAGCCCAAGTGCGGCGAATAAGCAAGTCAAAATCTTCTTCATTTCCTAATAATTCTCAAATCTTGGCACAAAGGTAGCAATTATTAATGTATTTTTCGTATATTTGCCCATTGATTTAATATGTTTTGTGATATGATAGACCAGATTATTGAATTCAACAAGACATTTGTGGCACAAAAAGGCTACGAGAAATATCTGACCGACAAGTACCCAGACAAGAAACTGGCAGTACTGTCTTGTATGGACACCAGACTGACTGAACTGCTTCCGGCAGCTTTGGGATTAAAGAACGGTGACGCTAAGATTATCAAGAACGCTGGAGGTTTGGTTATCTCTGCCTTTGATTCAGCCATGCGAAGCCTGATTGTAGCCATCTACGAGCTTGGCGTGCAGGAAATCATGGTGGTGGCGCACTCTCACTGTGGCGCCTGCCACATGAGCTATGACCACTTCCACCATGAGATGATTGCCCGTGGTGTGACAGATGAAACGCTCGATACCATCCGCAAGTGTGGCATCGACCTCGACCAATGGTTGGAGGGATTCAAGGATACTCCGACCTCTGTCCGCAAGACCGTTGAGACCATCAAGACCCATCCGCTTGTGCCGAAGGATATAGTGGTTCGTGGGTTTATCATTGACTCAGAGACTGGAGCGTTGGAAGAAATACAATAACACAATAGCTAAATAGATTATGGACAGAAGAGATTTTATCAAGAAAGCAACGATGGCAGCTGCGGGAGTAGCGGTCGTTTCGCCCGTGTCGGCGATGCTCGACAACGTGACGAGTAAAAAATGTAAGGTGCTGCTGGTGAACGGTAGCCCGCGACAGGACGGCAACACGTTCTGCTGTCTGAAGGAGATTGAGGCGACGCTGCAGACGATGAACATGATGTTCGAGATGATGAACATGCCCGTGGTGACCTCGCAGTACTGGAACATCGCCTACGGAGCCGGCAAGGGCGAGGTGAAGCTCGACACCGAGGGTATGCAGACCATGCGGACGCTGGCCACGAACATGGCCTTCCTGCTTCAGAAGATTCATGCCGACGGCCATCCCGCTCCCCAGCGCGACGAGCGTCCGGCATTCATGAACTTTATCAGATAAACCCACAAAAACTATAACGATTATGAAAAGATTTATTGTAAGCCTCATGGCAATGATGGGCGTGCTGACCATTTCGGCACAGAATGTTTATGATTTCAAGGTGAAGGATGACTTAGGACAGGAGGTCTCGCTCTCTGACTACAAGGGCAAGGTATTGCTGATAGTGAACACTGCTACCCGATGCGGATTCACGCCTCAGTATAAGGAACTGGAGGCGTTGTATGAGAAATACGCCAAGGATGGCTTCGAGATTCTCGACTTCCCCTGCAACCAGTTCGGAGAGCAGGCTCCTGGCACGATTCAGGAGATCCACTCGTTCTGTACAGCCAACTTCGATATCCAATTCCCACAATTCGACAAGATTGATGTGAACGGAGCCAACGAGCATCCGCTCTACACATACTTGAAGGCACAGAAGGGTTTCGGCGGATTTGACACCAACGACCAGCGAGGCAAGTTTATGGACGACATGCTCCGTAAGCGTGATGCCGATTTCGATAAGAAGAGTGACATTAAATGGAACTTCACCAAGTTCCTCGTCAGTCGCGATGGTCGTGTATTAAAACGCTATGAGCCGACGGATAAGATGAGTGATATTGAGGCCGCTATCCTGATGGAGGTGAATCCCATACTGAGCAGTATCATGACGCGCACCAGCATCCGACAGTACACCAATGAGCCCGTTTCAAAGGCTGACATCGAGACGATGCTTCGTGCAGGCATGGCTGCACCGACAGCCGTCAACAAGCACCCCTGGCATTTCGTAGCTGTCACCAACAAGGAGAAGCTGGCAGAACTTGCTGGTCGCAGAGGCATGATTAAGCAGGCTGGTGTGGCCATTGTAGTCTGTGGCAATCTGGATAAGGCGATGCAGGGCAAGGCGCAAGACTATTGGATTCAGGACTGCTCGGCAGCCACAGAAAATATCCTCCTTGCAGCCCATGCCCTCGGACTCGGAGCCGTATGGACAGGCTGCTATCCGACCGATGACCGCGTGGCTGAAGTCTCCAGGGTGTTGAAGTTGCCTGAGGCCATCGTTCCTCTGTGCGTCATCGCCATAGGCCATCCAGCAGAACAGCCTACACCGAAGGATAAATGGAAGCCTGAGAACGTGTCATATAACGAGTTTGGCGGCAAGGCTGAGTAAGCAACTATGAATGCAAATATAAACATAAGAGAAGCTGTAGTA
>CACXAG010000229.1 GCA_902765585.1 uncultured Prevotellaceae bacterium | reverse complement strand
CCTGATAGTGGCCATTTATGAACTGGGCGTACAGGAGATTATGGTGGTCGCGCACTCGCATTGCGGAGCCTGCCACATGAGTTACGACCACTTCCATCATGAGATGATTGCCCGTGGTGTGACGGATGAAACGCTTGACACCATCCGTAAGTGTGGCATTGACCTTGACCAGTGGCTAGAGGGATTCAAGGACACACCGACCTCCGTCCGTAAAACTGTTGAGACCATAAAGACCCATCCGCTGGTGCCGAAGGATATAGTTGTTCGTGGGTTTATCATTGACTCAGAAACAGGAGCATTAAAAGAAATACAATGAAGTACATTGCCTTTACATTCATATTTGTGGCTTTGTCTTTATGCTCATGCAAAAATAACAAGGTGAATGACACACAGTCCTCTGAAATGCAAACGGGAGATACGCTAAGAACCATTACGGAAGAAATGGCTTTTGAGGGTGTGAACAACTACTGCCATAAGGAATATGACTGGAGCGTAGCAAAGGACAATCCCGACATCATGTATGTGCAGATGGGCAAAGAGACCGATTCTGCGTATCAAGTGGTAGATTCTGCGTATCAAGTGGTATTCCGCAGCTATACTGGGGCATTCGTGAATTTTTATGTCAATAAGACAAGTGGCACAACGAGAATGGAAGAGTATGTTCCAACCCTTGATATCAGAAACGAGGCAGGGAGTATTGATATATTTGATTATTTAGAGCAAAAGAAATGAAAAAGAGGAAAACATGGATATGGGTGCTTGCCGCCATCTTTTGCATTAGCTCCGCTTGCATAACTACTTGCTGTAGCAGCAGTGATGATAATCCTGTTGTTGAGACGCAGCAGCCCACCATACAACGCATCCAGGAGCGTGGCGAGTTGCTGGTAGGAACCACGGGTGACTATCGACCTCTCTCATACCGCGAGGCCGAGGGCAACTATTGGGGCTTCGGCATTGAGATGGCTGAAAAGATTGCCGAACGTATTGGTGTTGGCATCGAATATGTGCAGACTTCTTGGCCTACGCTGACAGCCGATGTGCTGACAGAACCGCAGACCTTTGACCTCGCCATCGGTGGCATTACCATTACCGACACACGAAAGGAGACGATGCTAATGAGTGACGGCTATCTGGCTAACGGCAAGACCATCCTATGCCGCTCAACAGAGGCAGACCGTTACAAGACATTAGCTGACATCGACAAGCCCGAAGTGACAGTTATGGTGAATCCCGGTGGACTGAACGAGAAGTTTGCCAACGAGAACCTGATTCACGCTAACATAGTCGTTCACCAGAAGAACGAGGAAATACCTACACTTGTTGCTGAAGGTGCAGCCGACGTGATGATAACGGAGATAACAGAGGCTCCCTATTATGTGCAGACTGATGCCCGACTTGCCGCCCCACTATTGAACGCCCCCTTTACTCACGGAGAGATTGGTGTGCTGATGCAGAAGGGACAGGACGATCTCCTCGCCCTTGTCAACTCCGTCATTGCTAAAATGAAGGCTGACGGAACCCTCCGACAGCTCCATGAGAAGTACGGATTAATATATGCGTATTAAGAATAATTTGGAAATTTACACTGTAAAGTAGAAGATGATTAGCAAGAATTACGAAGATGAGTGAGCGATGAAGTGGACTGTATTATCAGATAATCGAAGCAATGATTGCTGTCTATCCACAGAGCATGGACTGTCAATCATCTTGCAAACAGAGCGGCACAAGATCTTGCTTGATACAGGAGCGAGTGACGTGTTTATCAAAAACGCACAGCTGTTGGGTATGGATCTCAACGATGTTGACTATATTTTCATTTCTCATGGTCACAGCGACCATGCAGGTGGCTTACGATACATATTAGAGCATAATAGACAGGCAAAAGTCATCATCTCGCCCGATGCCATGAGTGGAAAGTTCTTTTCTAAACGAGGGAATCTACATAGTATTACTACGGAGTGGCCGGAGATAGACGATACCAGACTCCTTCTGGTAGACCAGACCTGTGAGATAGCAGAAGTTCTCCATGTTATTGCCCATATCCCTCAGATTCACTCGATGCCCAAGGGGAATCAGAATCTTTATGTTCAGGATGCCCACGGAGATTATATCCACGACGATTTCCGTCATGAGTTGGCTCTGTATATCGATGGCCTGCTATTCACGGGCTGTGCTCATAGTGGACTGGAGAACATCCTTGCAGCCTGTCCTTGGTCTGTTCATAGCGTTGTAGGTGGTTTCCACTTGCGCGATGGACAAGAGACAGAGGAAGAACTGGCAGCTTTGACTCAAAGGCTGAAAGAAAGATATTCTGAAACACGATTCTATACCAGCCATTGCACAGGAGACCATGTGTTTGATGTGATGAAGAGCGTGATGGGTGAACAGCTGCAGCCATTCTGTGCTGGTACATTAATAACAGCGGAGAAATGATACTATGAATCCGATAGCCATCCGACTTCTCAACCAACAGCTGGTTGCGCCTCAGTTCAGTGACCCTGCCGAGGTGGTCAGCTATATGGGCGCCACACAGGCACAGGAGTACCGCATGATGCGGTGGGCTGTGGAGATGCGGACGCGCAGGCCGTCGGCGAAGGCATTCAAACAGGCTTTCGACAGTGGGAGGATTATCCGTCTGCACCTGATGAGAGGCACGTGGCAGCTGGTGGCCGCTGAGGACTACTGGATGATGATTGGCCTTTGTGCGCCCAAGGCCATCGCTGTTACGAAGGGCTGGATGAGCAGCAACAAAATCAGCATTCCTGACGAGGAACTGATGCGCGTCCGTGACATCCTTGCACAGTCGGCTGCCGACTTGGGGAGTGCGACGAAAGAGGATTTGGTACGTGCTTTGGCGGAGAAAGGCATAAGTTTAGATGACCATCGGCTGTCGTACCATATCCGTATGGCCGAGATGTCGGGCACCCTCTGTAGTGGCGAACTGTTGCCGATGAAAGCCACTTACGCACTTGCTGCCGATAAAGTGAAGCCAATGGCAAAGATGGATAAGGACGAAGCCTTGATACGGTTTACTCGTAAATACTTCCAGAGCCGTCAACCCGCCACTTTGGAGGATTTCGTCTGGTGGTCAGGCTTGAACATCAGTGACTGTCGGAGAGGAATTGCACTTCTGGGCGACACTATTCATATGGAGAAGTGGAAGGGTAGGGAGTTCTACTTGACCGATGATTGCCGCACAAGAGGCTTCAGGAAAGGCAAGTTTCTCCTGATTCCTCCTTACGACGAATACCTTATTAGTTATAAGTCCCGTGATATCGTGCTCCCTCTTGAACACCGACATCATGCCCACAACAACAGCGGCATCTTCCAGCCCGTCATCGCTTATGACGGAACCATCTGCGGTAACTGGTCACCATTTAGGGATGACTGTCAGGTGAGTTTCTTTGAAGATGAAAGTAACCTGCCATGGAGAAGATCAAGTGTACCATAGAGCGAATCACGTTCCAGAATCCTGAGAATGGCTATTCCGTCCTTCAGACCACCATCAAGGGCTACAGGGAGGAACAGACTGTTGTCGGCATCTTCCACGAGGTGACAGTGGGCGCTGTCCTTACCGTTGAGGGGAACTGGCGCGTCGACAAGCGTTATGGCAGGCAGTTCGCGGCTGAGAAGTGGACAGAGGAACTCCCGGCAGACATCATCGGCATTGAAAAGTACTTGGGCAGCGGACTGGTGAAAGGCATCGGGCCGAAGATGGCCAAGCTGATTGTGAAGCACTTCGGGCTGGAGACCTTCGAAGTCATCGAGAACGATGCTGACCGTTTGCTCGAAGTACCCGGCATCGGCAAGGGAAGGGTAGGCAAGATTCGCGATAGTTGGGAGAAGCAGAAGGACGTGAAGGACATCATGGTGTTCTTGCAGGGACATGGTGTCAGCTCCACCTACGCGGCCAAGATATACAAGCAGTACGGCAAGGAGAGCATCGAGAAGGTGCAGGACAATCCCTACTGTCTGGCTGATGACATCTGGGGCATCGGCTT
>CACXAG010000228.1 GCA_902765585.1 uncultured Prevotellaceae bacterium | reverse complement strand
AATTAGAACCCACCTTTATCACGACTTTCTTATGGTTGTTGACATAAACGCCACGCTGCGTCGGCCTGCCGATGAGACGGCGACCGTCGAGGGTGTACCACGCATCGTCGGCCGTCTTTGCATCCGTGGGTAGCGAGGCAAGGGAAAGGGTGGTGTTCATGATGGTGCTGATAGCGGACACGTCGTAGAAGGCGGAGTAGTCGTAGGCGACTGGGTCGCCGGAAGCAACGGCAATGGGATAGTTGGGGATGACACCGCTGTCAATCTCGTTCCAGTTCTTGTCGGTCAGACGTCCGCGATAGGAAGAAATCTGGAACTGGAGGCCTTCGGGGGTGACAAAGTTCTGCACGGCACAGGCGCCGCCGCCACTCTTCTCGCCGATGATGGGGAATCCCATGTCTTTCATGAGTGAGGGGAAGAGGTTGGCGCATGAGAATGAGACGCCAGAGGTCAGCACGCCGTAGTTCAGATTGTAGTTTTTCCACACTTCCTTGTCCTGCTCGTCGAACACGCCGTCGAAGTTGCAGTCAACGTCATAGCTAACCAGCATGCGCTGCTTGGTCAGGGTGTTCTCGCTATAGTAGTGGCTCTGTCCGGCGATGAGTGCCGTCATGGCCATCACGATGTCGAGCGAGCCGCCTCCGTTGTTGGCTACGTCAATGATGAGGTTTTTCACCTCCGGGTCATCGTTGGCCCGCTTCATGGCATCGAGCACCACGCTCAGATCGCCCGGGAAGTCCGTATCGACGGCTGGCGTATTGCCCGTGCAACCGCCGGCATAATACTCCCTCCATGCAGCAAAGTTGTTGGTGAACTGGGGATATATCAGATATGCCGTGTCGCCGGCCTTATAGTAATAGTCGGTTATCCCCTTGTCACTGCGGGCCTTGTCAATGGCCCTGTCCCGGGGTCTGCTGATCATGGGGATAAGGAATCTGTCGCTGATCATCTGGTACAGAGCGGGATAGGTCTCTTTAATGTAAGTGAACCCCATGAGCCACCCCAAGACACCATCCTTTAAATTTAGGCCGCTGATGACCTTTAAATCGACATACATGCCGGTATGGCCCCCGTCGGCAAGCACTGCCTGCATGCCGGTCATGCCGATAACGTAATCCTTCATGTTGGTGCTCGTCAAAAGCTGCTTGATGGTGGTGCCGTTGTCAATGATGTTGTCGCTGAGGGCCTTGTCCAAGCCGTTCTCCTTGATGGCATTTTCGTAAGGCGAACGTCCGGGCATGCCGTAGAAGTGGTCGATGACGAAGCACAACTCCTTGTAGGTGAAGTCGGCCAGGTCGGCAGCGCGCGTCTGCTGCTCAAGGATGGCCATCGCCCTTTCGGGTTCGAACTTGCAGATATCGGAGTTCGCGTTTTCGGTCACCAGGACAACCTTCTCGCCGTTATAGCCGGCGATGTGGTAGTACAGGTCGCTGTACAGGTCGGCAATGGTGGCAAAGGGAAAATATACCGCGCCGTCATCGCCACGCAGGTCGATGCCGTATTTTTGGAAGTCGAAGGTGGTGGTGACCGCTGCGGGCGTCACCTCTTGAGAGCGGTAGCGGATGAAGGGGGCGCCGTCAAGATAGACATTGTCCATGCCCTCCTTCTGTATCAGGCTCATCAGGTTGGTGAAGGCCATGTAGTCATCGGACGAGAACTGCTCGGTGGTGGTGTTTACCATAGCCTTCGCATACTGGTTCTCGAGCGTATATTGACCGTCGCCGGTCTTGGTGACGGTCATCTGGCTGCCAGGAAGCATCAACGCCTGGAAGTCAGCCACGGAGATGTAGGCCACCGACGGCAGGTCATCGTAGAAACGGAGGGTGACGGTGCCGCCGTCCTCACCACCACGGTTCACAGGCACTTGCTTGGCTGTAAACGCAGCTTCGGCAAAAGCACCGATTGTAGTCATTAAGGCGACTACGGCCATGAGTAGAGTCTTCTTCATTTTTTAGGTGTGTTCTATATAATTAATAAAATCTTTTAGTTCGTCAGATATTTCGCTCTCAACTGTTGCTGCTCTTCCTTCGAGAAGCCGAGCTGGTTCTCTATGTAGGCGGAGAGTGAGCCATACCGCTGGTCTATCAAGTCAAGCGTCGCCTCGAAGTTCTCGCGGCTCACACCGACCATCGCCTGGATGAAGGCCATGGCCTCGTCGGCACCGTCCTTGCCGCGCAGCTGTGCCTCCAACGCCTCCGGGTGCGCTGATGTGAGCCGTCATAATGAGTTGACACCCCCACTGGATGCCTGCCTTAAAGGTCACCATTTCGCACGAGAGCATTTCCTCCCACGTCTTCTGCGAGCTGGCATAGCCGAAATGCGTGTCGGCCTTGGTGTCGCCGATGGCCCCCATCGACTCGTAGGTCTTCACCTTGAAGTTGCTGTTGCGCCCTATGCGAGCCACTCGCCCGCCCACCTCATCAATGCACAGCAGGGGTGAGCCTTTCAGCGCACGAATCTCAGGGATTGTTGTTTGTTTTATTACAAATAATCATATTATATTTTATTCCATACAATAGTTGTTACATTCATGGTGAACATGTAGCGGTAGGTGGCCGAGCGGGCGCCTACAGATGCGGCATCCATACCATTGTGTACCGGGTCGTAGGGACGGCCGCAGTCTTTGATGGTCATCTGGATTCCGTCGTCTAACTCGCAGAGCGTGATGTCAAGATATTTAAGATGACGACTTCTACGCTCCCGTGCATTGTTTAAGAGCGCCAGGATAGTAGAGTACATCTTAGAACTCAGCTCGTCGCTCATCTCGCAGATGACGGCAAATAACTTTATCATCTTCTTCATCTCTTCAAGATTATGTTGCTCGTAATCTAACGAACATTCGAACTTAATACACGAAGGCATCTTATCGACCAACGAGAACTTGGTATAGAACGGGTGCTTGAGGTGCTTCCTGTAGCCGTAACCCAGGCTGGCCACAAGGATAGGCACACCACCCACAATCAATCCCAGCCACATGGCATCGGCACTGACCTTCGAAAGGCCAAGCATACTCAGATAGGCTATGATACCCATGGCGAATACCAGCACG
>CACXAG010000227.1 GCA_902765585.1 uncultured Prevotellaceae bacterium | reverse complement strand
TGCAGAAAACGGAACTCGCTATTGGGCTGTTCCTGGTCGTGAGGGATTCACCCATATCCTTGGCGGTCTGGAGAAAGACTCAGAGACTGGTGCTATCTCGACGAATCCTGAGAATCACGACCTGATGACGCGCCTGCGCCAGCAGAAGATAGATAATATCCAGGTGCCCGACCTTGAGGTGGACGGCGATGCTGACAGTGCCGACCTGCTCATCGTTGGCTTTGGCTCTACCTATGGGCACCTGCACTCGGCTATGGACGAATTGCGTGCAGCAGGTAAAAAAGTTGCCCTTGCACACTTCAAGTACTTGAACCCGCTGCCGAAGAACACGGCTGAGGTGCTCTCTAAATACAACAAGGTAGTAGTGGCAGAGCAGAACATGGGTCAGCTTGCTGCTTACCTCCGCATGAAGGTCGACAACTTCGTGCCCTACCAGTTCAACCAGGTGAAAGGCCAGCCTTTCGTAGTAGAAGAGTTAGTCAACGCATTCGAGGACATTTTAAAGAAGTAAAGCTATGAGTACATATACAGCACAAGATTTCAAGAAAGGACAGCCCCGTTGGTGTCCGGGTTGCGGTGACCACTTCTTCCTGGCTTCACTGCACAAAGCAATGGCAGAGATCGGCGTTGCTCCTGAGAATGTAGCCGTCATCAGCGGTATCGGCTGCTCCAGTCGTCTGCCCCACTATATGGCTACCTACGGCATGAACACCATCCACGGACGTGCCGCTGCCATCGCTACAGGCGCCAAGGTGGCTAACCCCAACCTCACCGTCTGGCAGGTGTCAGGCGACGGCGACGGACTGGCCATCGGCGGTAACCACTTCATCCATGCCAACCGTCGTAACATCGACCTGAACATGATCCTCCTGAACAACCGCATCTACGGGTTGACGAAGGGTCAGTACAGCCCCACCTCTCCTCGTGGTTTCGTCTCGAAGTCCAGCCCTTATGGCACAGTAGAGGACCCATTCCGCCCCGCAGAACTCTGCTTCGGAGCCCGCGGACACTTCTTCGCCCGTTGCGTGGCGACTGACGCTAAGGGAACGGTGGAGGTGCTGAAGGCCGCTTATGAGCACAAGGGTGCCTCGGTGACGGAGGTATTGCAGAACTGCGTCATCTTCAACGACCACTGCCACGACATCGTCTATAACAACGAAGGCCGCAAGAAGAACGCCATCTACGTGCGCCACGGCGAGAAGCTCGTCTTCGGCGAGAACTCGGAGTTCGGACTGGTGCAGCAGGGCTTCGGCCTGAAGGTGGTGGAGATCGGCAAGGATAGTTACACCCTCGATGACGTACTCGTGCATGATGCCCACTGCGAGGACAACACCCTGCAGTTGAAACTCGCCATGATGACGCTGGAGGATGGCTTCCCCATCGCCCTCGGCGTGATCCGCGACGTAGAGGCCCCCACCTACAATGAGGCTGTGCACGCACAACTCGCTGAAGTCAGTGCCCAGAAGAAGTACCACAACTTTGCGGAATTGTTAGAGACAAACGACACGTGGGTCGTAAAGTGAAAAAATTCTTTTTTCTATTCACTGCAAGTTTCTTAAATATAACTGGGAAATGAGTAAAATCAAGACTATCGGCATTCTGACATCGGGTGGTGATTCTCCTGGAATGAATGCAGCTATACGCGCAGTAACGCGTGCAGGTATTTACAATGGGTTCAATATTAAGGGTATATACAGAGGCTACGATGGTCTCATCAAAGGTGAGGTAAAATCCTTCTCCACGGAGGATGTCAGTGGTATCATCACCAGGGGCGGCACCATCTTAAAAACTGCTCGAAGCAAAGATTTTATGACGCCAGAAGGTATGCAGAAAGCATATGAGACCTGCCAGAAGGAGGAGATAGACACCCTTGTGGTAATTGGTGGCAATGGCTCACTCACTGGTGCCCGCAACTTCGGTATGGAGTTCGACTTTCCTGTCATCGGTCTGCCCGGCACCATTGATAACGACCTTTACGGTACTGATTCTACCATCGGATACGATACCACGATGAATACCATTATGGAATGTGTAGACCGTATCCGCGACACGGCTAACTCGCATGAGCGAATATTCTTTATCGAGGTGATGGGCCGCGATGCGGGTTTTCTTGCACAGAATTGCGCTATTGCCTGTGGTGCAGAGGCCGCTATCGTTCCTGAGGAAGCGACAGACGTAGACCAGTTGGCACAGTTCATGGAACGTGGTATCCGTAAATCGAAGAAATCCTGTATTGTCATTGTATCGGAAAGTCCAAAATGCGGTGCCCTGTTCTATGCTGACCGTGTGAAGAAAGAGTTTCCTGAATTTGATGTGCGTGTATCTATCCTCGGTCATCTTCAACGTGGTGGCACACCATCGGCCCGTGATAGAATTCTAGCATCGACTACAGGTGTCGGTGCTATTGAAGCTATCAAGCAAGGCCAGCGTAATGTTATGGTGGGAGTCCGCAACAATGAGGTCGTCTATGTGCCATTCAGCGAGTGTATCCGTACCGACAAACGCTTTGACAAGCACCTCATCACGGTACTCAACGAACTAAGTATCTAAGCAATGATAAAGATGCGAATTCACACTTTGTGATGAAAAGACCGAAGATTAATATATTGTTGTGTGACACATTCCCTGGACTTTTGCCGCCAGAGATTCCCTCATATGCGTCAATGTTCAGGGAAATGTTCCGTGCTGTTGATGGTTCCTTGGAATTTGAGGTGTTTCCTGTCATGGCGGGTGTCTTACCCAAGGAATTGAAGAAAGACGAATTATATCTGATTTCAGGAAGTAATAGTTCCGCCTACGATAGTGACTCTTGGATTCTGGAACTCATTCAGTGGATTAGAGATGTAGCGTCACTCCATATCAAATTGGCTGGGATATGCTTTGGGCATCAGGTCATAGCTCAGGCGTTAGGGGGTGAGGTCAAACGCTATGCAGGAGGCTGGGGTATAGGTATTCGTGAATCAGTCATCACAGACGAAATCATGCATCAATATTTCCCAAATGGTCGACTGCGCCTCTTGTATAATCATCATGACCAAGTAACTGTTCTTCCTCCTGGTGCC
>CACXAG010000226.1 GCA_902765585.1 uncultured Prevotellaceae bacterium | reverse complement strand
CTGTTGATAGACAACGAGCGCCTGGCCATCAGCTACCTGTATAACGGTCGTATTACTGGCTGGTTAGAACAGTGTGGTAATGTCAAGTTGAGCTCGACCGTCAAGGATATTGTCGTCAACCGCTATCCTGTTGACCAGCGGGCTGGACTGATGGCTGCCGTCTATGTGATGGAGCCAACATATCCCTATGTCGACCTGCATGGCAACATGTGTGATGACATACATAGTGCCGCTATCTCCGTCTTGACCTATCAGGACGAATACAAGATAGCGCTGGCCAACCCCCACGACAAACTGTTCCTCTATCTGGAATCCCACTCCAAGGCTGATGTCAACCGCTTGCGCAGCTATTTCTCGGAAGAGAGCAAACTGGATAGTCGGGTGGCCATCTTGAAATTGGTCTTCGAGATAGATACGGAGATACCCTTCCTACATAAGAAACCATCGTCGAATATCAGTGAAATCGTTCAGTCTTTCGGTTATGAGGATTGCACGGAAGATGAATGGATGAGCCTGAGTGATGGTAGGCTCCTCTCTTGGATGTATAGCCATGAAGACCACATGGCCTGCGAGGCGTTGCGTATCATGACCAGCGGTCAGACTCCCAGCAGGTCGTTAGGTTATAAGGTGCTTTACAACATTGACCGTGAGGCAGCTTACGATTTGCGTGAAGCCGATACTCCGTTTAAGGTCGGTGAGGTACTGTGCGAGGATTTGAAACGCTGGCAGGACCTGTCGGCAAGTGAATTTGCCGAGAAGATTGACGATTATGCCAATCCCACAGGTCGTTTCTTCTATTTTGCCCAGTTGCATGGCTGGTTCGAACAAATCAGTCAGGCACGTGCCTGCTTTGACCTGAAGAGTGATGAGAACCGTGAGCGCGTCAGTGCCTATGACCTCCGTACTGCTGCCTATCGCTTCTGCCGTATTTTGGGCGTTACACCCAGCTACCTGCTGGATGACGGCAAGGAACTTAAGTCCGCTACCTATATGGACAAGTTGGCTTTCCGTCCTCAGTTACTGGAAGCGATGAAGCATGGTTCGTTATGTCAGTGGATGTCGGTATTCTATCATGAAGATCCCAAGCGCGACTTCAGCGAGGCATACAGCTATGAGCGCATGCTGGAAGAATGGATTCTCAGTCTGGGTGAGATAGACCAGCACCAGCAGTATTATACCCGTTTTCAGAATGCCAAGGCAGAGACAGCGCAGAAATATAAGGAGGTACGTATGGGATTCCATCGTGCCAAAGCCAAGGAGAAGCGCTGGCGCATCACGTTCTATGCGTTGTGTGGTCTTTGGCTGTTGTTGCTGCTCATCTGTGGCGTGTCTGGTCGCGACTATCTGTTCCGTCACTCCCTGCTGGCTATCGGCCTGCCTGTAGGTGGCATCACGGCAGTCATTGTTGGTCTGCGTGCTTACTTCCGAGGCTATGGTTTTGTGATGTCATGCCTATGGGGAGTACTCGGCATGCTGTCGTCGTGGATTCCGATACTGATTCTCAAGTCGGTCAATGCCTCGGCCCCCAGCTTCTTCGTGCCAGCCGTCATATTGATAAGTTTGGTATATATGGCCATTTGTCATGTCACCGACTTCCGTTCTGACACCAAAGGTGACAACCAACTGATTAACGCGGTGATGGATGACGATGTCAAGTCAACCTTATTGGAGCCCTTGTATTATACCTTCAAGCAACGCTCGTTCAAATTCAAGGGTTCTAAGTTCGCCATGTTGGACGACGTGGCCAATCAGGTGCGCTCGCTTAGTGGAGAGTCTGTTCTTCATTATATCCTGTGGAGTGCTATGGTGGGCATCTTGGTGATGGAGATGATAGTATTCAGTCCTAAGTTGCTGAACTATCAGAATCCGGACCTGGATCATGTACGTGTGAGTCCGACAAACGTAGTAAAGCAAATACAAAAGGACGTGGAATAATATGATATGTGAGCATTGTCATAAGGAGAACCGCTCAATAGCCAAGTTCTGTAAGTGGTGCGGAAAGCCGATTGTATCGCAAAACGTGCTCGACCGCATGATAGGACTTGATGCCGTCAAGCAGCAGCTGAAAACAGTTGTTGACACCTATACCTATCTTCATTCGCGCAAGGACATCATGAATGTCCGTCTGAGTGTGAATGCAATTGTCATTGGTGAGACAGGAACCGGTAAGACGGCACTGGCTGAAGTCATACGTGACTATTTCTATCAGCATCAGATTATCGACAAACCCAAGTTGACGATGGTGGATGCGGTAGACTATCAGCGATTTGTTGACAAGTGGGACGACAACGTGAAGAAGGCTCGTGGCGGCATCCTGTTTTTCGATAATGTGCAGAAGCTGCTACCAGACCGCTATTCCAACCAGGTCAATCCGCTCGACAAGCTGTTTGTGGAGATGGACAAATGGAACGAGAATCCCATCGTCATGATAGCGGGCTTACCTAAAGGCCTTGACGATTTTCTCTCTGCCAATCCCGCAGCCCAGAACCGTTTCAAATACACCTTCCGCCTGCCAACTCCCGGCTATCAGGAGTTGTGCGACATCTGTAAGTTGGAGTTGAACAAGAAGTATGGCATTACCGCTTACTCACCTGAAGCTGAGCACAAACTGCTTCGCTTCTTCCAGTATCAGGTGAAGATCAAGGACGACACCTTTGGCTATGCCCACGTGGCTGTCAAGACGGCAGAAGACATCTTCACGTCCTTTATCAGTCGTGGTGCCAGTGCGGTCATGGTAGAAGAACAGGATATTCGTGGCTATGTACCTGAGGAGCGTTCGTTGGACGACATCCTCAGCGACCTGGACCACTTCATCGGTATGGATGAGGTGAAGAGTGCCGTTCGCGAGATTGCCTATTCCGTCCGCAACAGCGTGCAGCGTGCCGAACGTGGCTTAGGGGAGCAGAAAAAAGCCTCCATTCATATTGTCCTGACGGGTAATCCTGGTACTGGCAAGACAACTATTGCCCGCAAGCTGGGTGAGATTCTGGAGTCTATCGGCTACCTTGACAGCGGTCATGTTGTTGAGGCCGATCGTGCCAAGATGGTCAGTCCCTATCAGGGAGAGACGCCCAAGGT
>CACXAG010000225.1 GCA_902765585.1 uncultured Prevotellaceae bacterium | reverse complement strand
AATAAAAATCGTGTCATAATAGGTCCTCCTGACGGTTAAAATTCAACTGTATTTCCTTCAATCCAGTCTGTCTCCACCTTAAATGAGGCAGCAGATGTTCCAGCTGTAAAGACCTGACCCGTGAGCGTCGTCACACGGTTGCGCTTCAGAGGCACATTCGGCACCACCTTAGTAAACAGTACATTGTTGCTGGCATCAAGCGCCGCGATGGTGATGTCCATTGTCTGCTCATCGGTGGCGAGGAAGGTGTAGTTGCCTACATCGAGGGTTTCCACGCCACTACTCGGCGTGTTGGTGAGTGAGAAACCATCGTTGACCGTTGCCAGTCCTGTCGTGGGATTGAAGTTCTTGCCACCGGCATCGTAGGTCGTACGGATTTTGGCCACACTGGCCGTGCGGTTATCCGTTGACACGATGTGGAGCTTGGCAATGATACGGCTCAGCGTCACACTTAGGTCAAGTGGCGTGGAGCTGGTGACCGTCACATCCTGCGTCGCGCAGAACGTTTCGCGGGCACGTTCGGTGGTGTAACCAGCCTCTGTGGGGCTCGTCAAGACAAACACGTCACCGTTGCTATATCCGCGGCCTACAACTACCATTGTGTAGTTGCCAATGGGCAGGTTGCACTCGAACTCACCAAAGGTGGTGTAGGTCGTGTTGTCTGAACGCAGTTGTGTAGTCTTGTAGACCTCGGTCGAACCCTCGTAGAAGGCGAGGTCGATGGCCTTAACCTCAGTGTATTCGGCTACATCCTCTGCGGCACGCGTAGTTCCTCCGCCCGAAGGCATCTCCTCCTGCGTGACGGAGAAGTCGCTAACCCGCACCGTGATAGGTGCAGTCTCTGCCTGGTTCTCTACTACGTTAGTTAACTCTGGGTCGTTGCTGCAAGAAGCAGCGAGCAGCATTGCAGCTGCCATCATGAAATGCTTTTTCATCATGATAATTGTTTTTAATTAATTTGATTAATAAATAAATTACGGTAAAGCCTTGTAGGGTCTTTACCAAATTATTTAACGTTTTTATCTTATGAAATCGTATTTTTCACCCAGTGCAAATTTGATAATTTGGACAGCGGTTTTCCTGAACCCTATGTTCATGTGCCCATGAACCTATAGTTCGTGACCCAACCAAACAGGCTTCGAAAACCAATGAACCCTATGTTCATTTTGGCGGCTTATCGCGCATTTTTCCGCTTTTGCTTGTGTATAATAAATATATCCGCAAACACATGAAAATGGTGGCTGAGCTGCTCGGCATGGAACAACAGCCTTCACCTACTTGGGCCAGACACAGCTTTGCCACGAACCTCAACAATTCAGGTCGCGTACCTTATAAATATATAAGTGACAGTATGGGACATAGCAGTAGCGGTGATATTACGTCGAACTATATCGGTACTTATCCGCTGGATAAAATGCTTGAGTACAACGCATATCTGCTTAAAGAAAACAATCCTGCTGACAGCAAGGCTGCTCTTCTCGAATTGCTCAAAAGAATGAGTGAAGAGGAACGTGCAGCACTGATGAAGGAAGCAAATCTTGAGTCAAAACAGGAATAAGTTGGCATTTTCTTTTGTTAATAATAGGAATAAGTCCTATAAAATAAGGCTAGAAATATGGAATAAGTGGATTTTTCTTTGGTAATATGGAGAATTTATTGTAATTTTGTAGCGGTTTTTAGACGATATCGTTATGCTTGAACGTAAATTCACTCCATTCCTGGAACACTTTCTCATGGAAGTGCCCAATAAGATATTGCTTGTCAACGGTGCCCGACAGATAGGCAAGTCTTATCTTATACGCTATGTTGGGCAGAAGCTGTTTCGCCATTTCGTGGAAATCAACCTCAAAGAGGACAAAGAAGGCGATCAGGTCTTTGCGGATGTCCATACGACCAATGACCTCTACATGCGGTTGAGCAATTACTATTCGGAGCCGTTAGGTGACAAGACGGACACCTTGGTCTTTCTGGACGAGATTCAGAGCTACCCGCATCTGATGACCCTGCTGAAATTCCTGAATCAGGAGTCACGTTATCGGTTTATAGCAAGCGGTTCTCAGTTGGGTGTTGCCTTGTCCGAAACTCCATCCGTACCGCTTGGGAGTGTAACCATCAAGCAGATGTACCCGCTCGACTTTGAAGAATTTCTGTGGGCTACAGGCGTTGGCAAGGAGTGGATAGCAAGCATTCGCAATAAATTCCTTCGTGAAGAGGCTCTGGAAGAGAGTACACACAACGTACTGCTGAAGCGTTTTCAGTATTATCTGCTTGTCGGAGGACTGCCTGAAGCCATCAACAACTATCTGGCCGACCGAAACATGGTTCGTGTCAGGCAGACACATCGGGACATCCACAATCTCTATCGCATAGATGCTTCACAGTATGATGAGGAACATAAACTGAAGATTCGTAAAATCTACGATCTCATCCCCAGCAATCTGGAAAACAAAAAGAAGCGCATCGTATATAAGAATATAGAAGACAAGAAGGGCAAAACCTTTTCTGACTACGCCGACGAGTTTGAATATCTGACCAACTCAGGCGTAGCCTTGGAGGTTTCTGCCATCAGCAATCCCCGTTTCCCACTTGCAGAGTCGGAGCAAAAGAAACTGGTGAAACTCTATCTGAATGATGTAGGTCTGCTGACCAACCTGCTCTACGACCTGAATGTGAATGCCGTCTTACAGGATATCAAGAGCATCAACCTTGGCACGGTGTATGAGTCGGCTGTTGCCCAGGAGCTTGCAGCTCATGGTTTCAAATTGCACTATTACGACAACAAGAAGAAGGGTGAGGTAGACTTTCTGATAGACGATCACGATCATTTGACCGTGCTTCCCCTGGAGATTAAATCCGGAAAGGATTATACTGAACACAGCGCACTTACCAATTTCCTCGAAACGCCTGATTATGGCATTAACCAGGCAATAGTTTTTTCTAACGAACGGGAGATATTCAAAAAGAAAGGTGTAACCTATCTACCCATCTATTATTGCATGTTCATTCATAACGAGCATAGCAATGAGCCTGTGATACTTCCTGAATTAGAATCTGTTTAACTTAGAAGGCAAGTAGCATGGAAGAAAA
>CACXAG010000224.1 GCA_902765585.1 uncultured Prevotellaceae bacterium | reverse complement strand
CTTCCCGTTCAGCACGTTGCGACGGAAAAGGTAGTTCTCACTAAGGAACTGCTCAGCCTCGAGCATTCCTTCCAGAGGGGCATTCATAGCCTCTCCATTGATTAGAATTTCATTTTTCATTGTAGTTAAATTTAAAATGGTTAATAAATAATCCTCTCGTGTGCTTCTCACAGAACCAATATCTACGAAAAAGCTCGCAAATATACTACATTTTTCTTAACCATCCAAATTTTTCGACCCTAAAAGACACTTTTTTATTTTTCTGACGTTCGATTTGGAGGATTTTGTTTTGTAAGCGTATCCGCTCTGACGCCTTGCGGGCTATAATGAGGCTTAGTATCTTTGCATGTTCTTTTTATTAAAACATGCAATTATGGAAATAGAAACAGTAGATGCTCGTAATGAAAGACTTTGGCAAAAGTATCTTTCACTTTTGGAGAAGCAGCCAACGCTTCGTCTTGCCTCCTATCTTCGAATGGCCCGTGTCGGTTTGCATGGTTTCGAGAGGTGGATGCGTTCTCGTGGCTATCGTGTCCGTGATGCCAAGCATCACATTCTTCGTCTTCGCCGTGAATCTGAAGTCCTTGCTGCGTCATCATTTATTCCCGTTTGCCTGAACACGGATCAGGACGCTTATGCTCAGCCACACAATTTCCTGACAGGTGTCAGCCTGACGCTTCCTGACGGGACGACGGTTTCGATCCGTCGCGGCAGCGCTGAGTCAATTGTCTCGTTCCTTAAACTTTATTCAGGGGAGGGCTCGCCATGTTCGGACTAGAGGATAGCCGCAGGTATTACGTCTGCCAGCGATATGTGAGGATGAATATGGGCATCAACGGACTGTCCAGTATCGTAAGCAACGAACTGAAGCGCCCGCTCTTAAACGGCGATGTTTTTATCTTCTTTGGCAAGAGCAGGCAGATGGTGAAGCTTCTTTGCTGGGATGGCGACGGGTTCCTGCTTTACCAAAAACGGCTGGAGAAAGGGACCTTTGAGCTGCCCCGTTTCAGAGCCGGCCTGAAGGCCGCAGAGATGCCCTACAGGACGTTATCTGCCATCATGAGGGGCGTGAGCCTCAAGAGCGTAAGATATCGCGACCGGCTGAGAATCGGGAATCCCCGTGTTTTTACAACCGTCTGATTATTAGGAAAATAAATCTGAAATAGTTGTCGTTTCCCTTGGTGTTCTCGTCTTTTTTTAGTACCTTTGTGGTATGAAAAAGGACGAGATTATCAGTATGCTGCAGCAGCAAGTAGCCTTCCTTCAAGACCAGCTCAAGGAAGCCAACGACCGTCTTGGGGAAGCCAACCGCAAGGTGGATGAGCTTCTCAGGAAGGTTTCGTCGCTAGAGGAGCTGCTTGTCCTGAAGAAGGCAGAGGAGCGGAAACAGCACAATATCATCAAGGGTCTGACGAAGATACAGCAGAACAAGTCTGAGAAACAAGCTCCACAAGTCGTTTCTGATACAGAAGTCATATCCAAGGCAGAGCCGAAGCCGAGAGAGAAGACCAACTACGGGGCCAGACGCAAGGAGCACTATGAGGTGGAGGTCGAGGAGGAGGATGTCGATCCCGCGGACCCACGCTTTGACGAGCTGAAGGCACGTCTGATAGACACTCACGATGTGGTGCGCTACATCCTCATACCCATGCGCTTCATCAAGAGAGTCTATCACGTACATGTCTATACTCAGGACGGAGCCGTCATGGAGGGCAAGGCACCTGTCACCCCTCTGCTGGGCTCCAACTATGACGGCTCCTTCATCGCCGGCATCGCCCAGCTGCGCTACATCTACTCCATGCCCGTAGAACGCATCGTCAAGTACTTTACGGAAAACGGTTTTGATATGGACAAGGGTACCGCACACGGACTGCTGCGCAAGACTGAAGCCATCTTCGAGAACCTGTACAAGGCAATGGGGGCGGCAGTCAAAGAGGACGACTACCTGGCAGGCGACGAGACCTACCACAGCGTACTCGTAGGGCAGAAGAACAAGGACGGCAAGGGTATCAAGAAAGGCTATGTCTGGAGCGTTACCGCTGTCCATATGGGTCTTGTGTACTACTTCTATGACGATGGCTCAAGAAGCGAGAAGGTCATCCTTAATTATATAGGTGACTATGGAGGCACCTTCCAGTCCGACGGCTTCTCTCCATACAGGAAGATGGCAAAGAGGCTTACACGTCTGGCCTGTCTGCAACACGTGAAAAGGAAATTCCTCGATTGTGAAGGTGACGAAGGGGCACAAGGAATCGTCGGACTCATCAATGAGCTATACCAGGAAGAACACAGATACGAAATCGGCAAGAACGGATGGACAGCGGAGAAAAATCTGCGCTGGCGGAAGAAGTATGCCCCTGTAATATTGAAGAAGATACGCACAAAGCTTGACCGGATGGCGGCAGACCCGGAGATGCTGCCAAAGTCGGACAGGCATACCGCCGTACACTATATGCTCAACGAGTGGGATGCCATAGAGAACATCTTCACCAGAGGCGACTATCATCTGGACAACAACACCGTCGAGAGGCTCAACAGGTACATATCCCTCTCAAGGAGGAACTCGCTCTTTTTCGGATCACACAAGGGAGCACAGCGTGCAGCCATGTTTTATTCGCTGGCATGCTCATGCAGACTCAACAAAGTAAATTTCTTCGAGTATATCTCGGACGTCATCAACAGAACGGCATTGATGCAGCCCAATACAGACATCAAGGAATACAGAGCCCTGCTGCCTGACCAATGGAAGGCATTATAGCCCGCAAGGCGTCAGAGCGGATACGCTTACATGGACTTGAGGTCATACGGGAGGTTGACGGGAGGTTAAAACCATCCAACCTCCCGTCCTCCCGTAGCGATAACCATCGGCCCTCACGCCCCATTTTTGTAATATGGGAGGTTAAAATGCGAATAATCAATAATTTCCAAGGTTAAGACACTTCGTTAGCATGGATGTTTGGTTGCTGGGATGCGGGTTGTTTCGTACTTAGTGCAGAAATAATCCGTCATTTTCTTTGTGCGTATTAAAGAAATCTTTATTTTTGCAGAAGAATGGGCACAAATGCTCCTTATGGAGCAGCAATCCCTCAGCGGAGGAGCCCTTCAAATCTTATCGGTAA
>CACXAG010000223.1 GCA_902765585.1 uncultured Prevotellaceae bacterium | reverse complement strand
CAGACTCATCTTCAGCCAGCTCTTCAGCTGAGCGTCCAGATTGGTACGGGCGGAGAAACGCTTGAACTCAGAACCGATGATTGTACCCTCCTGGTCCATGTAGCTGCCGCTGACGTAGTATTGCACCTTGTCCGAGCCACCCGTAGCGCTCACCTGGTGAGAGTGCTGGAAGGCGGTCTGGAAGACGGCATCCTGCCAGTTGGTACCCTTGCCCAACAGTGAGGGATCAGAGTAGTTGCCAGTAAACGAGGCCTCGTTCACCTCGGCATAGCTGTTGTAGTATTCTGCATATTCGCGCAAGTTCATCATGTCCAGGCGCTTGGTCTGGCGGTTCCATGCTGCCATACCATTATAGGTGAACTTGGCATCGCCAGCCTTACCACGCTTGGTGGTAATCAGCACCACGCCATTAGCACCCTGGGCACCATAGATGGCCGTTGCCGAGGCATCCTTCAGAATCTCCATAGAGACAATGTCCGAGGGATCGATGGTCGACAGGGGAGAAATGGTAGAAACGCTACCGTTACCCAGTGCGTCGCCCAAACCGTAAGAAGCTCCTGACGTGCCACCGCTCTGGACGGGCACACCGTCGATGACATAGAGCGGCTCAGCATTGGCGTTGATGGTAGCAGTACCACGCACGCGGATAGCTGATGACGAACCAGGAGCACCTGACGTCTGGACGGCAGTCACACCAGCTGCGCGTCCCTGCAGCGACTGGTCGAGCGAAGTGATGATAGAACCTTTGACGGCACTCTCACCCAGTGATACAGAAGCACCGGAGATGTCGCTCTTCTTCATCGTACCATAACCCACGACCACCACTTCGTCCAGCACTTTCTTGTCCTCTTCCAGCGTAATCTGGTAGTTGGCCTGGCTGGTCACGGGCACCTCCTTCGTCACATAGCCGATGTAGCTGATGACGAGCGTCTGGCCTTGACTGGCGTTCAGGGTGAAGTTACCGTCGAAGTCGGTAGCCACGCCGGTAGACGTTCCCTTGATAACAACACTTGCACCAATGACGGGGCCCATGGCGTCCGACACCGTGCCAGTAATCTTCTTCGCCTGTTGCACCTCATTGGGCAGCGGTGAACTGCCCCCTGCGGCATACGTCACGGGCGAATAGCCCAGCAGGAATATAGTGCATAATCCTGCCAGCAGAGAGTTTTTACTGCAATTGAAAATCATACTTTGTTTATTAGTTAATAGTATATTATCTCATCCTTGTTTGTAAAGGCGTTGCAAATTTAATACAATTTCACGAAAACACACAATACTTATTTGCTCTTTTTGCATACTTTTTTGAAAACGGAATGCTAAAAAAGCTTAAAACAACGGTTTTTGATGAAAAACTTTTATCAACCCATATTGGAAATGACGTTCAAAACAAATGTGGGGTGCTCTTGCGAACGCCCCACATTTGACCTTAACTTACTCGAAGAAGCCGAAGCCTCCAATAGTGGTCAGCATGCGCTCGACATAGTCCCACGCAGTGTCTTTCCAGTGGAAGCCGAGACGGTGTAGGACAGAGCAGGTGTAGCGGTTGTCGCGCTCAATCATGATGACCTTTTGTCCGTGAGCCATGTCCTGATAAGCCATCATGGCGGAGAGCAACTTGGCCTTTTCGGGGTCTTGTCCGGCAGTGGCGATAGTTTGCTGGAATTCATCATCCTCCACAAAACGCATCTCTCCACCAACCTTCGTCATGAGTTGGAGGACATCGCCCAACAGCTCTGTGTGGTTGTTGAAGGGTTGGAATACGGTACATTCCTTGGGCGTCGAAGCGAGGAGCACCACGGCTTTCGCCGTTTGGTCGATGGGTGACATCTCTGTTAATTCGCCATACATGTCGTAGGGGCAGCAACCAAGTGTAAAGAACACCTTGAGACGTCCCATGAAGCTATTGCTGTTGAAGTTGACCTGGAACTCACCATCGTAGCTGCGCGGAGCCAGATTACCCACGCGCATCACTTTGGCACTCAGACCATGATGGGCAACAGCATCAAGCACCAGACGCTCTGCCAGGAACTTGGAGTGGATGTAGCGGTTGTCCAAGAACTGGCCGAACCAGAGCTCCCGCTCGTTGAGCGAGGGTACCTTTTCACCATTGCCTCGGTCTATCCATATCTCTGCCACGGAGGTCGTGGAGACATGCACGAGACGAGCACCAGTCTTCAGACAGAATTCCACGCAGCGCTGGGCACCGCCAATATTCACGTCCTCGATGTCCGTTCCTTTGGAGAAGTGCTTGACGTTGGCGGCACAGTTGAAGACGGTGTCAATCTTGGGGGTAAGAGGTGAGAGGTGAGAGGTGAGCGGTATCAGGTCTTGTGTCACGTCGCCATTGACCACGAAGAGACGGGTGCCGAAGAGTTCCTTGTATGAGCTCTCGAAATAGTAGAACAGCAGATTCTTGAGGCGGTGCTCTGCGGATGCCTGATCCTTGCCGCGTACCAAGCACGTGATGGTAGTGGCATCGGAGTCGATGAGCTCGCGAAGCACATGGATGCCCAGATAGCCAGTGGCACCCGTCAGGAGGACGTGGCCCAGCTGTTGGCGCTCACCCTTGAGGAACGTGTCCACCGTATTACGCTGCAGAATGGCATCGATGCCCGAATAGTCGAAGCTCTCCACCTCTACATCTGTCACCTCCTTCGGGGCTGTACCTCCTATGAACTGTGCCAGGAGGCGTGGTGTGGGATGATCGAACACTTCGCCGTAAGCCACATGATGTCCGGCCTTGTCAGCCTCAATAATCACCTTGGTCACCATCAGTGATGTTCCGCCCATCTCAAAGAAATTGTCAGTAGCACCCACCTTATCCAGGGACAGAATGCTGGCGAAGATGTCGCAGAACAGTTTCTCCACCTCGCCCACAGGTGCCACGAAATCGTGCTCTTCCACCTGTATCTGCGGTGCAGGCAGAGCCCTACGGTTCACTTTCTGGTTCTGGTTCAGAGGAATACTGGGGATTTGCATCGTGGCAGCGGGCACCATGTAAGGCGGCTTGCGCTCACGGATGAAGGCGTTCATCGCCTGGATATCAATCTGCTGGTCGCTCACCACGTATGCGGCGATGAACTTACCGCCATTGGGGTAGTCAAAGGCCTGCACAGTAGCATCCTTGATGC
>CACXAG010000222.1 GCA_902765585.1 uncultured Prevotellaceae bacterium | reverse complement strand
TCAAGAACATCATCCTCGTCAGCCCCAACGTTACCAGTACGGTTAACGATAATATCTGCGTCGGCGCCATCGCCGGAAATTGCGACCAGGCCACCATTGAGAACTGCCACGCCGTCAGCCCCACCGTCAGCGCCACCGGCAACGGAAATAAGTACCTCGGCGCACTTATCGGCGCGTTTTTCGACGAAGGAGGCACCGCCAAAAACTGCTACTACTACGGCGGCAACCAGAGCAATGCCTTAGGCTACGGCGAAGGCACCCTGACCAACGTCACCTCCGCCCAACTCCTGACGCTCAGCGACGGCGTAAACATCCAGAACACGATGTCCCCCGAGCTGGGCTTCAGCTACGACGCCGACGGCAACGGCACGCCCGAGAACTACTGGCGTACCGGCGCCAAGCTCACGCTGAGCGGACTGCCCACCGACGACCCGGGCGAGGGCTACCAATACGTCTATACCGCCACCGCCGGCACCGTGAGCGACAGCCAGTACACCGTGGGCAACCAGGACGCCACCCTCGGCTACGCCCTCTTGATTACCGAATGGACCGGCGAAGGCAACCAGGACTCGCCCTACATCATCCAGTACCCCAGCCAGCTGCTGCTGCTGGCTTACCGCGTCAACGGCACCCACGGCGAGACCTGCCAGAAAGACGGCTACAGCGACAAGTACTTCAAGCTCGGAGCCAACATCACCTTCAGCTACGACCCGGACGAGGGCAATGAATACGAGGAGAACTATGAGGCCATAGGAGGTTACGCCTACCACTTCAAGGGCAACTTCGACGGCGACCACAAGACCGTCAGCGGCATCCGCATCCGTAAGACCGGCACCGGCAACTCCAGCTCTTACCAAGGCCTCTTCGGACGCACAGACACCGGTGCCAACATCCACGACGTCCACCTCACCGATGCCCGCATCAAAGGCTACGGCAGTATCGGCGGCATCGTGGGCTCACATCTCGGCGGCACCGTCAGCGGCTGCACCGTCACCGAAACCGCCATCACCGCCAACGACTACTACGGCACCATCATCGGCTACAAGTTCATCAGCGGCACTACCCTCCGCAACAACTACTACCACGGCTGCACCATGAACGGCGAGGCCGTCACCTCCGGCATGGGCTGCAAAGGAGCCGACCTCACAACCAACGACGGTGCCGTGCCCATGCCCGTCCTCAGCGACACCGGCAGCAACGCCGACGCCATTGCCACCCTCGCTACCCGCACCGACCAAGGCCAATATCCCGTCGTGCTCGAAGGGCGCACGCTCTGGAAGGACGGCGACTGGAACACGCTGTGCCTGCCGTTCGACGTGAGCGATGGCGACACGGAGGACGGGCTGACCTTCAGCGGCACGCCGTTAGAAGGGGCCACGGTGAAGGAACTGAATGTCACGACATCGAACCTCAACAACGGCACACTGACGCTGAACTTCACCACCGTCAAAAGCATCGGGGCCGGCATTCCGTGTATCGTGAAGTGGGAGGGCACAAGCGGCTCGCTGACCAATCCCATATTCCAGGGCATCTCCGTCACGAGCACCGAGCCGACAGCCGTCAACTTCACTGGCGGCAGCTTCGTGGGCCAGTACTCGCCGTTCAGCATCGTCGCGGACAACATCGACGAGATTATCCTGCTCTCGACTGGCAACAGGCTGGGCTACTCGCAGAACCCGAGGACGCTGCGCAGCTTCCGCGCCCACTTCGAGATACCGACCAGCGGTGGCGTCCGCGAGTTCGTGCTGAATTTCGACGACGAGAATACGACGGGGATTATAAGTCCCGCAGAAATAAAGGAAATAACAGAAATGGCTGGCGCGTGGTATAGTATCGACGGGCGGAAGCTCGATGCGAAGCCCACGAAGAAGGGCGTGTATATTCGCGGTGGTAAAAAGGTAATCATCAAATAATAGGAGAGCAACACAATGAAAAGACAATATATGAAACCTACCGTACTGGTAGAGAAGTTACAGCAGAGTTGCCAGATCCTGGCTGGCAGCAACAATGTCCAGGGCCTGAGCAATCCCAGCGAAGAAGGCTTCACATTTGTGAAAGACGGCATCGACGATGACGAGGATATGTAGGGAGTTTCCCTGACTCCTTGAGTCGCGAGAGTGTTAAATTATGGTAATAATGGCGGCCGGTTGGTACACCGGCCGCTATTATTTTGTATCTTTGCAATCGTAGATGGAAACATCTACGCGCGTAGCTGAAAAAGTTTACGCGCGTAAACGAAACCATCTACGCGCGTAAATGAATCGATTTACGCGCGTAAACGAATCAATTTACGCGCGTAGATTTTTCAGACTACGCGCGACGTGATAATTAACAATATTCATCAACAACTAAAAACAAGCGAGTGTTATGATTAGTCTTATCAAAAGAAAGAGTACAAATCCCCTGACCAAGGAGGAGCTGTACTATCCCCGTTGGACCCGAGTGTCAACCGTGACAGAGACGCAGCTGTCGAAGCGCATGGCTCGCGGAAGCACGTTCTCGGTTGGTGAAATCAACGGCGTCTTCTCGGACTTCCCGCAGTCAATCATCGACGAGCTGCTGAACGGCAACGCCGTCTCTATCGACGGTCTGGGCACGTTCAAGCTGAAGGTGCAGGGCAAGAGCCAGAAGGAGAAGAAGCTGGTGACCTCAGCCGGTTGCAAAATCAGCGTCGTGTTCGACCCCGCTGCCGAGCTGATGTCTCGCCTGAACGACGAGAAGGAGTTCCGCTTCGTGGAGCAGCCCACGCCCGAGGGCCAGCAGGATGCCGAAGAGGGCGGCGACACCCCGTCAGGTGACGAGCCCGGCGGCGACACTCCGTCAGGTGACACCCCGTCTGGTGACGAGCCCGGCGGCGACACGCCGTCAGGTGGTGACGGTGGCGACGACAGCGGTACCCCCGGCGAGGACTAAGCCGGCGGCTACCGTGAACAATCATAAAAATGGGATAAAAAGACGCGAAACAGTAGCAGGTTTCGCGTTTTTTTCGTAATTTTGCACGCAGATAACGAATTAACACGAATCAATTATTGTACTATGAAACGCAAGATCATCATTGGACTTATTGTTGTGCTGGCAGTGGCGGCGGTCGCCATCGTCGGAGCCAGCTTTTACATGCTCGACTATTCGCTGTC
>CACXAG010000221.1 GCA_902765585.1 uncultured Prevotellaceae bacterium | reverse complement strand
TGACCGAGTTGGAGGAAACTCTGACACCTTTCTATATATTGCATCAGATAGGGGGCGTCGCGCCAGATGCTGTTGGTGGGACTCATGTCGATGCTGGCATAGAAGCGCCAGCCCGGCCATGGGTCGTTCTTGGGCGAATAGCAGGTGCCGTGGAAGTAGACGTGGTTGACGCCGCAGGTGAACATCAGGTCGAGGTCGGGCTTCATCTGCGACAGACTGGTGCGGAAATGTTCCGTCAGCCAGGTGAAGGTCTCGCTCGATGTCAGCGGTTTGCCCGTGACATGGGCGGCAGACGGGGCGTACTTCAGCATCGACACATCGCTGAAGTTCTTCTTCGTCTTGCCCGGGTCGGTGCGCAGTCCCTTGATGCCGAACTCCGAGAGTCCGAAGCCCTCAATTTCCGGGATGTCGACAGCGGCATAGAGGTCGAGCAGGTTAGCGGGAGAACCATGCGCCTGATTGCGCACCTTCACGCCATGCTGATGAGCCCAGACCACCCACTGTTGCGTGAAGTTTTCGAGCAACAGGTCGGAGAGTGTTTCGCGGTAGTCGGCCAATACCTGGTTGCCGTCATCCACTACGCCTAACAGTTCGGGCAGCTTTTCCCGCAGGTCGTAACCGCGGCGCTTCTGGAACTCGTCGAACAGGGTCGGGGTCCAGTTGGCTTTATATACCTCATAGCTGTCGTTGAAGAACGTATGAGGGTAGGGGACGCCGGAAGCGGCAAAAGCCTTCTCAAAGCGGTCGAGGTAGTTGCGGATGGCTTCACGGTC
Organism: uncultured Prevotellaceae bacterium; assembly: GCA_902765585.1. Taxonomy (GTDB): domain Bacteria; phylum Bacteroidota; class Bacteroidia; order Bacteroidales; family Bacteroidaceae; genus Prevotella. The sequence goes on along the minus strand of CACXAG010000221.1, from coordinate 2,370 downwards.
GAAGTGGTCGACCACCCAGCCCTCACCGCCAGGTGCGGCACGCTTGACCTTCTGCTTGGTGCGGCCTATCTCGACGGTGTAGACGGGGGCCCCGTTTACCACGGTGTCCTTGAAGACGGCCTTGCAGGCAGCCTGTTCCAAGGGAATGTGCGGTCCGCCGAAAGGCCAGCCCGTACCACAGTTCATGTCCACCTCGATGCCCAAGGGCTTGGCGATGTCCTCAACGGTCTTCAAGGCCTGCATCCATTGGGGCGATAGGAACGGGATATTGTTCTTGTCGTTGCCCTGCACACCGTAGAGGGGCGTAATCTCGACGGCACCGATGCCGTGGTCGGCATACTGCTGCAGGTTCCATTGCAGGTTCTCCTTGTCGACGGCAGAGCCGAGCCACCACCAGCGGGTGCCAGCCTTGGCCTCAGGACGGGGCGTGGGCCACGACTGCGCCCCTGCGGGACTAAATAATAATGAAAAAATAATAAATAATAAACCTCGCAGATGTAGCTTCGCTCTCGATAATGTCATGGTCAATATTATTTTTTATTTATTATTTGTTATTTAGGCCATTGGCCGCTAACTTATAGTATTCAGAGAGACCGAGGAGGTAGCAGCCAGTGCCGTAGTCCTCGAAGTCGGGCACACTGGTGAAGGTGACAGGCTGGCCTGCCGACGGGTCCTTGCCAGTACCCTGGTTCCAACCCAAGAAACCGTCGTTGTGGAGGCAGCTCTTCAGTGCTGTCCATGCCTTGTCGCAGGCAGAACGGTAGATGTTGGCTTTCAGGATGCCGTTGTTGATGCCCCACGACATGCCATAGAGGAAGAGGGCCGTACCCGTCATCTCCGGCGTAGGATAGACGGCATCGCTGACCAAGCTGGCATGCCAGAAACCATCCTCGTGCTGGCACTTCAGCAGGGCCTCGCTCATCAGGATGAAGTCCTTCTTGAACTGCTTATAAGCCTTGTCTTTGGGCGACAGCTGGTTCATGGAACGTACCAATGCGGCGTACACCCAGCCGTTGCCACGGCTCCAATAGCAGTTCTTGCCGTCAGGTTCCTTGTAGGGTGCCACGTAGTCAGCATCGCGCCACCACAGGCCTTCCTTCGTGTTGAGGCACCCGCCGCCACACTCGTTGCGGCTCCACAGATACATCTTGAAGGCATGGTCGCGGTATTTCGTGTCGCCTGTCAGCTTGCTTATCTGCATATACAGCGGCATGGCCATTTGAATGGCGTCAATCCAGGTCCACCAGCCGTATAGTGAGGGCTGTGTACCCTTGGTCTTGGCGGTGGCGTTCTTCTTGTCGTTGGGTGTCACCATCTGGTGATCCAGATTGGCAATGACATTGCCCAGCAGTTCCTTGTAATCCTTGCCAGTGTAGGGCAATAGTTCCACGTAGGTCTGGCCGCAGCACTGGTCATCGGCATCGCAGGTGTTCACGCCGTTGCGTGGTGTCCACTTGTGGAAGTTGGCCCACGTCAGTGCATAGTCGATATAACGCTGCTGCGGGTCGACGGCATTCAGGGCCATGAGACCTTCATAATAGACGGCACGTGTCCACAGGGATGACGGGCGCACCTTCTTGACGTTGGTTGGCAGGGTAGGGTCGCTGTACTTGGTCATGAAGTAGTCGTTGGCCTTCTGTGCGGCCTGCAGCACCTCCTGCTGGGCGTTGGCTGCAACGATGTTGCAGCAGAAAAAACAGAAAAAGAGTAGTCGTTTCATAGTAGTTGTTTTTTTTATTTGTTTGTTTTCAGTTTAGTCACTATGGTCTTGAATTTGTTGCTGCTGACCTTCAGCCGTATGTCTGACGGCTGTTGTCCGGCACGCAGAATGACCATGGCCGAACCCTGCCAAAGCTTGCGATGGTTGACGGTATTCAGTTCGTCGCTGCTCATGTCGCCGTTGCTGACAGCCACCATCTGTGCGTCGCCTTCGACCTCAAACTTCACGTCATCCTGAACGCTTTGTACGCGGCGTCCCTTGGAGTCTACCGCCGTGATGCGTACGTGCTGCAGGTCCATGCCGTCAGCAGTCCATTGTCCGTTGTCGGGTTCCACGAGCAGGCGGACGGCCTTGCCAGTGGTTTCGAGCGCATGACGTGCCCACACCTTGCCATCTTTATAAGCGATAGCTTCCAGACGCCCCTTCTGGTAGGCTACGTCAGGCCAGTTGATCTGGTTACGGTGCTTGGCGTCGGTGGGATTCTGGCGACGTCCCAGGCTCTTGCCGTTGAGTCGCAGCTCCACCTCGTCGCCATTGGTGTATATGAGCAGGTTGGCCTTCGATCCTTCGGGACGGTTCCATAGTTCCGATTGTCGGTCGGTACCCGTAATGATACCGTTCCATTCCACGCCCTTGTTCTTGTCCTCCAT
>CACXAG010000220.1 GCA_902765585.1 uncultured Prevotellaceae bacterium | reverse complement strand
TATGCAGACAGCAGCAGTAAAAAGACTCCCGATAAGTTCGTGGAGCATGGAGGACAGACCTTCAGACAAGATGATTGAGTTAGGAACAAGCGCACTCACGGACGCAGAACTTCTGAGCATTATCATTGGCTCGGGAACGCACAAGGCTTCGGCTGTGGACATCGCCAAGCACCTGTTGGCAGACCATCAGAACAACCTCCATGAACTGGGCCGGGCTGAGTTCAACGAGATTTGCGAGACGGAGGGTATCGGCACGAGTACCGCCTGCCGCATCATGGCAGCCATCGAATTGGGTAAGCGCAGACAGATGGCACAGATGGGTGACCATCCCGACCTGTCAACGGCCTGTAGGGTACATCAGTTTATGCAGCCCTTTTGCCAAGACCTCAAAGTAGAGGAAGCGCACCTGCTCCTCATGAATCAGAACTACCGCCTAATCAAGCACGTCAAGCTCTCACAGGGCGGTATCACGGAAACACTGATGGATATCCGCCTTATCATGAAGTACGCTGTAACCAACAATGCCACCATCCTCACCGTCGTGCATAACCACCCTTCAGAGAATCCCCGTCCCAGCCGTGTGGATGACGAGATAACCAAGTCCATCCTGAATGCCTGCAAGCTGATGCGCGTCCACTTCTGCGACCATGTAATTATGTGTTCCCAGGAATACTACTCGTATAGGGAGAACGGCAAGCTATAAGAGACCTGACAGTTGGCTGCTCCCAAGGTAGCCAACTGTTAAACGCCCTCATTTTAGTGTTAAAACTGGGTTTTGAAGCCCATATTATGTCTAACTTTGCAGTTTTGCAATTTAAAAATGAATGAACGATGAGAAAGATTTTTGTGATTCTGATGATGGCTGTAACACTGTCAGTGTGTGCGAAGAAGTATGTGTCGGGCAGTCCTTGGCCGGCAAAGGGGTATAAACTCTCCACATGGGTGACGCCACTCGAGTACACGGCCATCGAGGTGCAGCGGTTTGACAAGACTGATGTGTTCTACCTCAAACTCGTACCCCTTGGGGCTAAAAACGGTGAATTCTGTTTCCTGCCCGTCAGCTATGAGGTGGCCGACAGCATCCTGATGTTCACCTGCACCGACGAGTACTTGCCTAAAAAGGCCGAGCGCAAGCAGTTGATCAGGGAGTTCCTGAAGGCTACGGGCATCCAGCAGCCCATGAAAGAGACAGAATGGACCTGGTACAAACCCCGTCGGGTGTATACTAACAGAGTGACTTACAATTCCTCTGCATACTGGAAGAAGTTCGATGCCAGCGAGGCATGGCTCAGCTACTGCAGCCAGCGCGGGCTCGACCCGAAAACGGGTGACAAGCGCAAGCAGGTGTCCGCCGAGGGTATGATGGCCTTCATGCAGGCTGTCCGCTCCGTCCTTCCCATCATGGCAGCAGGTGTGGACAACCGCACTCAATGGGAGAAAGTCGTCCAATCCGGTGGCTATTAAGCCTAAACCCCTACTCCATCCTGTCATAGCGATACAGCTTGTATCGCCTGATGATGCTCTCACACAGCTGCACATAGTCCTTGGCGGTGGCATAGCCTGCGGCCTTCAAGGCCAACAGCCAGTGGTGATAGTCGGTGGAGGGATAACTGCGGCAGCGCTTGTATCGGTCTGACATCAACAGCCGTGAATGGTGGTCGATGCTCTCCTCGACGGTGGCATAGTTGCAGAACTTCTCCTTCGGCTTGTCATCGTCATGCACACTGTACGGTCTGCCCTCGGCCAGCCACTGAGGACTGCACTTGATGCCGAAGTAGTTATTTCCCTTTCGGGCCAGGGCCGACCGTCCCCAGTCACTCTCGAAGGCCATCTGTGCCAGCGTCACCGAGGCAGGGATGCCGTAACGCTGCTGTTGCTCCATGGCTGCAGGGGCATAGTGCGAGAGAAACTCCGAACGGCTGCTCCCGCACAGGCTGTCCACATCGCCCAACAGGGCAGCAAAAGCCTCTCCCCTCACCTGCTTTATATATAATAATAATGTGTAGGGGTCTGTCATCTGACCCTTGTAACGGCAGGTGACATGCAGATGGGCTCCCGTGGATCTTCCGCTATTGCCCGTCACTCCCACCACATCGCCAGCCAGCAACTGGTCGCCCTCACTCACGGCCACCTTCGAGAGATGACAGTAGCTGACGGTATAGTCGCCATGACGGATGGTGACAAAAACGCCTGAGCGGTTGTCGGAACCCGTCTTGACCACCTCGCCGTCGAACATGGCATATACGTCCTCGTAATATGCCTGCAGATCCAGTCCGCTATGGGTGGACTTCTGGCCGGTAAAGGGATCCTTCCTCGCGCCATAATGCGAGTTCACTTTGATATTCTTCAACGGGTAGGACACGCTGAGATAGCGCTCCACCCAATACTCCCTGTCCTCTGCCTGAGCCTGTAACAGCGAGGGCAGACAGAGCAGTGCTACTCCTATAATCAGTGATTTCATCGTCATAACGGACACAAAGGTAGTGATTCCTCTCCGAGACAGACACAGCATAAAAAAGTATTGCGGTTATTAACCTTTACACAACCAGAAAAGTCACAAAAACGTTAAGAGCCGGAATTAGGGTGTCCAATTTGATGTGCCCAAATGCCTAAGCAAGCGTCGCTGTAACTTATTAATTTTTAACACTTTAGGCGTTAAAATAGCACTCAAAAAGCTTGTATATATCAGATATTTTTCGTATCTTTGTATCTGAAAATCAGATAGTTAGATATGAATAAAGACAAGAAAATTGAGCGGTTAGAGCAAAAGCTTGCCAAGGCACAGGAAGAGATTAAGGAGTTGAAGTCAGATGTCCGCAAGGCCAAACGGGCAAACAGCAAAGCGTCGAAAAAAAAAGACGCCAGGACCGTAACGCTGAGCAAAGAACAGCAACAATTACTTTGGAAGCTGTTAAACGGTACACTTACTCCGGATTCATGATGATGACGGCCTTCCTTCTCTGCATCTACGTGGGCAGCAGTCCCCGTGGCTGGCCAAGATGGGCCTGGATGCAATCAAGCATAAGGACAGGACGCTGGACGAAGCATACGCCATCATCATGGATGCGAGCATCTCGGTGGGTGACCAGCAGATGCTCTTGGCCCTCAAGGTTCCTGCGGATCACACAGGAAAGGCGCTCACCCATGCCGATGAGGAGGTTGTTGGCATGGCCGTCTCTGAGAACTGGCCTGCAGCTAAGGTGAAGGAGTTCTGCGAGGAGATTACACAGGAACAAGGACATAAGCCGGAGTATTACATTACGGACAACGGGAAGAATCTCTCGAAAGCCATTGGGTTGCTGGAGCTTCCGCACCATCGGGATATAAGCCACACACTGGCAGTATTCCTCAAACAGGTGTACGAGAAGGACGAGGAGTTTGTAGCCTTTAAGAATCTCGTGGCCAACACCAAGCACCTCGCGTTGACGAAGTTCGCTTATCTTATGCCGCCAAAGCAGAGGAGTATGGCACGTTTCATGAACATGTATCCGATTGCAGACTGGGCTAAGAAGGCATTACAGAACTATCCGAGGATGACCAAGGACGAGAAATACTATTTCTCTTTCGTGCCAAGGAATGCCAGCCTTGTGGAGGAACTTGATGAAGTAATGACAACATATACTGACATCATGAAGATGTGCAAGCAGGAAGGATTCTCAATCGAGACCGTGGCCAGATGCAAGGCAGTCCTCAACCAAAGGCTGCTTGACGGGAACGAGAGGATGAGACAGCTACACAGGTTTATCATGTGCTATCTGGACACCGAGAGTGCACTTCTGACGGCTGAGCACTCCAATCACAATGTATCATCCGACATTATCGAGTCTGATTTCGGCATATTCAAGGATTCAATGCCTTCAAACAAGACTAACGGGTTTACAGAGTCCATACTTTACATCCCACTCAGGCCAAAGGCGTGCAACCTTGAAGATGCTGCAAAAATAGACATCAAGACCATCATGGAAAGAAGAACGGTCAATGAGGTGAAACAATGGAAGACTGAGCACCTCAAGACTAATCCTATGAGTAAAAGGAGAAATTTACTTGTTGCATAACGGGTACATCAAATTGGACACCCTACTTGCAAAGTTACGAATAAACGAGAGAAAAACAAAGCGATTTTGTAAGATTATTGCAGCGCCATACTCTTTTAGCAATCTCCTTCATCTTTGTAACGAAACAATTGAAGACAAATTACATAAAAAGTAAATCAAGGGATGGCTCTTCGATTGGTTACAATCCTCTGAGAACGAATCAGAGAGTCCCTTGATTTAAACGAATCAGAAAACCGTCCCTCGATTTAAAAACTTAAATGGGAATATATCACCTATATCGAGTCTCGTAATGTCCTCCATTGCCCCCACATGCGGGACATCTCTTCATCCCTCCACAATTAGGACAATCTCGATAGCTTCTTGTGTAATATAAATCTTGCCCAGTTCCATTGCAATGTTGGCAAAGTCCCACTTTCAGTGAATTTCCACACACAGGACAGGGAACCCATTCTTGAACAGGCTGTAGACCACGATCTGTACTTACATTTCCACTGCTGCTACTATTAGAAGAACTACCAGACGAATCCCAAAGTGAAACATTGACATAATAGAAAACATTGCTACCTAGAGAACATCTTGCATTAAATCGAGTATTGCTTCTTGTCCAAGAACCTTTGGTAAGTGGGTGATAGTTGTTTTTATCATACTTTGATTTTATGTAATACAAGCTTTTCCCCTCATACGACTTTGCATATAAATGCATGTTTTTTTATGTCATTTGCAATGTGCTCATCACCAATATTACTAATGTAACAATCTATTGGTCCTAAGTCGGTATATGAATTTAGCCCTGTTTGATTATCCTTATTTTTATCAATTCCATCTGATGAGATTATCTGCTTTATATAATAATACTTATAGGGAGAACGATCACCAATAGGTTTCCCTATGTTTTCTGTTATATAATCATAAACGGATGGGCCGTCTGAGTCTTCTAATCCTTCCTCATAATTTATGACAGAAATTACCTCCTCATTTTTATATACTTTTATTTGTTTTTTTCCTTCAGATATTAAATCGCCAACTATTATTTCTTCCCCATCATTATTACTAGAACATCGATAAAAACTACCATTACCAGGAATGACAAGGTTTCCCCACTTATTTAGAAGCCCTTTATGTTCATGATGCATGTATTTACCATCAAAACTATCACTCATATGGATTATATCCTTTTGAAGTGAAATAGTAAAAGCAAAAAACAAAAAAAGCCAAAGCAACGCCTTTTTGTTTTCCTTTTTAGGAAGAATATAAAGCATAACAACAAAAAATCCGAGAAATAAGAAACCAATAACATTTACCAATATTTCTAGTTTGATTCCAGTATAGTACACGACGATCGGAAACAAATGCTGATTAATAAGCAAAAGCGTTATACAGAGAAAAAAACTTATTACTACATACTTTGAAATTATCTTAAACCAATCCATACTTTTGTTTCTTTTTAGTTATTATTTTTCCTA
>CACXAG010000219.1 GCA_902765585.1 uncultured Prevotellaceae bacterium | reverse complement strand
GTTTATTGTTCCACGTATTTGGGTGAGAAGAACACTCTTTGGTTGGACTCACGAGTCTGAACAACCATGGTGTCGACAGTTGACACCTGGATATCCTTGTCTGTGAACTGGACATTGTAATTCAGACGGAGAATGTCACGCGAGACAGGCTTCTGGTTCATGCTTCCCCACTGATAGTCCTTATATTCAGGCTTGTCAGTTCCACCTTCAATGAATTCACCAGAGCCACTGGCTGTGACATTCTCATCGTCAGTAGAAATGGTGCACTGGTTGCCACTGAAGGTCAGAATGAGCTTGCAGCTAATGGATGCACCAGAAGTCTTGAATGATACAGGGAAGATAGCCTGCGTCATGTTCTTGGTCTGAATGCTGCAAACCTCGTCATTGGCATTCACGGGGTTCTCCGTGTAGTGCTCCAGGTCAGTATTGACCAACGACATATCCCTGCGAATAACGGTGGTGGACTCTCCCTTCTCGGTCACATTGTCCACACCGCGGCGGATATACTTAGCCTGCCAGGGGTTCATATACTTCACGCAGTACAGCACATAGTCCTTGGGCAGAACCTCCCAGTACGTCGAATTCGTGCGAGAAGGAGTGGTACCAACACGCGGTGTACCGGTGAGGATGTGGTCAATGCCATTAACACTCGTCATTACAAGAGGAATGACGTAGGTATTCTCAACTGCTTTAGGATCGTTGAAGAAAGCGTCGGTGAACTGCACCTCCACATAGCCGCGGGTATCACTCTTGTAAGGAATCTGATTGGATGCCAGCTGATAATACTCGGTCGGCATAGGCTTTACGGGGGTAAACGGGTTTCCACCGTCGTCCACAAACCAAAGGTTGTCGCAGAGTGTCGGATCGACGACAATATCTACCGTTGCACTACGTCCATTGTATGCACCACCCATGGTTGACCATATCTGACACTTATGGGCGTTGTCAAGCGTATTGTCGTAGATGTCGTTACCCAATATGAGTGTACGTATCGGGTACTGATAGGCGAAGTAGGCTGTGGTACCTCCTTCATAGTCAGGGAAGTCCTTGTCTGCATTATAACAGGATACACAAGTGAGCGAAAGTGCTCCCATGACTACTCCGTATATATAATTCTTGATTTTCATCATTGTTATTCCATGTTAACATTAAACTGATACTTCAAAAGCGGTAGCAAATTTTTCACTTTTCACTATTCACTTTTACCTTTACTCCCATCCCTTATTTTGCGTGAGCTTGCTCCATTTGAGGATTTCACCCCTTGGAATCGGGCCATAATGCTGATAAGAGTTGTCGTACACGCGATCTTCTACCTTGAAAATGGTGTATGTGAGGTTGTCGGGATCCGGGTCTTTTTCCGAATCTATCTTTTCAATCTTCATACCATTGACGGGTTCATCAAGTGGCAACAACCAACGACGGATGTCCCAGAAGCGTTTGTTCTCAAAGCAGAGCTCAATACGACGCTCGTTGCGGATGAGATTCGTCATCTTCGTCTTGTCTAACTTGCACTCTTCCAGATAGGCATCTGTTCTTTCCGTGGTTCCGGGTGCTGCCGGTGCAATACCTGCACGCTCACGGATGGCTTTGATGACATCGTAGGCAGAGTGGCCAGTACCGCCGTCACCCGTCGGTCCCCAGGCATCGTTAGCTGCTTCGGCGAACGCTAAGAAGATTTCCGTATAACGGATTCGGGGATAGATATGCTGCTGCTCAACGAGGTTGTTTGAATTCGGATTGGCATCCTCACGGAGCAGTTTCGCCAGGTAGTAGCCGGTACGTGTCGATGTTGGCACGTTCTCAAGGTTATCCTTGACCTCCTTGTTAATCGCGTATTTACCCGTGGCGATTTCAGTGTTCTTGTATGTCATACCGTTATAGATGACATAATGTGACAGGCGCGGGTCGCGACCCACGTATGGATTATGTGCATCATAGCCACTGTTGGGGTTAGCGACGGGCAGACCGTTAGCCATGGGGAAGGCATCGACGAGGTTCTGCGACGGATTGACTTCACCCCTACCATACAACGATGGCGGGAAGTTACTTCTTTCCTGATCAGCATTCTTATGACGGTCTTCACGCCACAGAATTTCCAACATCTCTCCACCATTGGGTTCCAGCTTGGTCTTGTTCTTATACCAGATATTACCCTGGGGATCCAATTCCCAGTTAATGCGCTGGAGCACATTGGCACTGTATCTTGCTGCCACTTCAGACGTCACGCCACTATGCTCGCGGAAGGCGGGACTGGCTGCATACAGGGCAACCTGGGCCTTGATAGCCTCAGCAACCCTACCAGACAACAGGTTCCTGGCCTTTCCACCAAACACCAAGTTGTAATTAGAGACATTAGCGCCCAAAGCCCTATATTTCTCAGGAATAGCATCTACCGTAGTGACATCTTCATAAACGCCAGGGAGCAATGCCATAGCGCTGTCGCAATCATCAAAACACTGCTTGACGCAGTCAGCAAACGTGGCGCGGGGCTGATTGTAGTCGGAACTACCGTCTTCAGGAGCCGTCAGCAGGGGTACACCATAAAGCACGCCATCGTCAGCATAGCCTCCATGTGCCTGCAACAGATAGTAATAGAAGAGTGCGCGAAGGCCGAATGCCTCGCCCTTCAGACGGTCAATAAACATCTGCTGCTTGGAAGCAGAACTGGGTGCCCACGACACTTTTTCTACCATGGAGAGGAAAAGATTGGCATACTGGACGCCATCCTTGCACTGATCCCACTGAGACATCGGGTTGTTGTCTGACTGCCATGTACCCAATGCCATCGTGCGGTAGCTGTTAGTCGTATTGGTAACGGCATCATCTGTAGCGATGTCGGTCTGGGTGGTCGTCAGATAGGGCAGACGGTCGTAGGCGTAAAGCAGCACGCCATGGACATACACAGACTCCCCCGTCAGGTCTTCCAGCTGTCGAGTGTTTTCATCTGCCGGCTCGAACATATCGTCGCAGGAGCAGAGCATGCCAATAACCAATAAACAATAACCAATAACCGTTATTCTACTGGTTAGTCTTTTTATCATTGCATTCTTTTTCATTCTACACAATATTTATTGTTTAACGTTTATTGTTTATTGTATTAGAGGGTTACCTTAACACCAAGATTATAGAAACGAGTCTGAGGAGCATAACCAATGCTGGTCTCCATGATCTTACG
>CACXAG010000218.1 GCA_902765585.1 uncultured Prevotellaceae bacterium | reverse complement strand
AGCGACGAAACGAGCCGTGCGTGTGAGGTCTCGATGCGGACAGACAGCCCGATAAGGCACTCTCGGTAACGGAGTGATCCCGACACGGCGGTATCAGCGGCAGGGCCATCGATGAGCGGTGGGAACAGGGTGATCTCCGCCGGGCGAAGTCGCCCAGCGGCATGAGGCTGTAGCGGAGCAGCTCAATCCAGCCAGCGCAGCCGGCTGGTTGAGGTGCGGAACGTGAAGCAGCCGAATACAACCCCGTGACCAGAGCAAGTGAATTTCCCATGCAATGATGGAATGGTGGAGGCCTTCTCAAGTGTATGCTGTCTGTCGGGGATTGTTGTTTGTCCCATTGACAAAAAATGTGGGGAGCCTTGATAGCGCCCCACACCAATCACTTAATTCAATTAAATAATTGTTCAGAAAGATTTATCCGATTCTCTCTCTTTATAGTAAGTGTGCTTTTCCAATTAAATACAGAAGGGCGTAGCCCAACACCATGCTGATGATGCCCACGATAATGCCCATGCGGCTCATATCCTTCTGGTTAACGAGGTTGGTCGAGAACGCGAGGGCATTAGGCGGTGTGCTGATAGGCAACACCATAGCGCTTGATGATGCGATGGCAATGCCGATGAGCACGGTGGCGGTACCGCCGATGGCATCCAGTTTGTCACCCATAGCGCCACAGACGATGGCAAGAATAGGCATCAGCAGGGCTGCCGTCGCCGAGTTGCTGATGAAGTTGGACAACAGGTAACAGATCAGACCGGAAAGCAGCAGTATCAGTATGGGCGAGAACGTGTTGAACGGGATGCTCTTGACGGCATTCTCGGCCAGGCCTGATGCGTTGAGGCTGTAGCCCAGGGCAAAACCGCCCGCTACCATCCAGATCACGCTCCAGTTTATTTCCTCAAGATCATATTTGTTGATAACTCCTGTCATGGAGAAGACGGCAAACGGTATTAGGGCAACCGTGTTGGCGTTGATGCCCGTGAGGCTGTCGGTGAGCCACAGGAGGACGGTGACAATAAACGTCCAGATGACGATCTTGGTGTGCTTGGTTTTCTCCATATTGCTCTCTATCTCAAGATGGATGGTCTTTTGGCTGAACGGGTACATCGTCTTGAGCAGGAACCAGCCGATGAACAACAAGAGGATCACAAGCGGGAACATGAACAGCATCCATTGACCGAAGCCAAGGCCCATATTCAGGCCATCGGGGTCATTAAGGAACTTCATTGCGATGGTGTTGGGCGGTGTGCCGATGGGCGTTCCCATACCTCCCAGGTTGGCAGCGAGAGGGATAGCCAGCGTCAAGGCAATACGCCCCTTGCCTTCGGGCGGCAGCTGTTTGAATACGGGGGCAAGGAAGGTGAGCATCATTGCCGCGGTGGCCGTGTTGCTGACAAACATCGAGAAAAAGCCCGTGATGAGGATAAATCCCAACAGGACATTCTCGCTCTTGGTGCCAAACGGCTTTAACAGCACATGTGCCAGATGAGTATCAAGACCTGTCTTGGATGCCGCAATGGCAAGAATAAAACCACCGATGAACAGCATGATGACCGGGTCGGCAAAACTGGACATGATGTCCTTGTAACTGAGCAGTTGCCCCACCTGCTCCTCATTGACCATGGGTTTGATACCGCTGTTCGAGGTGAAGAGCAACAAGAACACCATGATGAAGATGGAGGTGGCCCATGAGGGAACGACCTCGGTTATCCACATCAGCGTTGCCAGAATAAAGATGGCGATGATGCGTTGCTGGATGACTGTCAGACCATCGATGCCGAACACACCGGCAGGGAGGTTCCAGATGATTAACGTGATCACCGACAGAATGAGCGCGGTAATAATGCGCTTGTTCACCGATGACTCCTGACTGCGGTTTTCTCTCTTGTTCTTGTGATAGGCTTCAACCAGGTGGAAGCCATGAAATATCTTAAACATAATTTGATTGGTATTATTTATTGGTTAATGGCATCACACAACATGGCTTCAATGTCGTTGGCTGTGTGTTTGATTTCGTGCATTTCGGTTACGCAATCTGCCGCTTCAATAAGCCATTGAGGGGCATCGGCGCCGGTAATGATGACTTCGGTATGTGCAGGACGCTGCGACAGCATTTCCATCACCTGTTCACAGGTCAACAACCCATAATGGATGGCGACACACAACTCGTCCATCACTATCATGTCATACATGCCGCTTGCCATCAGCGTCTTGCAGCGGTCAAGCCCGGCAAGAGCCGCAGCACGGTCATCTTCGTTGGGAGCACGGTCCTCAAAACCTCCAAATCCCAATTGCTCGATATGGAGGCTGTCATACTGGTGGCCCAGCAGGCTCTCTTCGTCAAGCTCGTTCTTGATGAATTGCCCCACATAGACCGATTTTCCTTCAGACAACGCTTTGACGGCCATTCCCATGGCTGTCGTCGTCTTACCCTGGCCGTTGCCGGTATACACGCGCAAAAGGCCTTTCTCGTTTGTAATCATTTCAATTACTCGTTTAGTTCAGTTTTGCAGTCATGCCGCAGATTGGCAGAAAAAGGTTGAGCGGCATGACTGCGCCACCGAAAAGGTTACTATATACATACACTTATTGTTTCATGCCACGAGGCATTACACAATCAAAATCCATAAAGTGACCTTGACAATGGGCATAGACGTGAATAAATCGGATGGATTGACTGCCTGCAGGCAGCCACACACGCGAGTTTCCTCACTCAGGAGGATGACTGGTGTCTTGATTGTCCAACTCTATTACCACGAGAGTCAAAGCAACTTATGTCCAACTTGGCAGGTCTTCTGGCTTATCCCATTGTCACACGGCCTTCCCATCCTTGGCGGACAGTGACTCTGTCTGTGTGACAACTTGGTCGGGACTTACAGCAGCGGGTCTGCTCAGGATTCTCACCTGATTCCCTTTTAATCTGCGACACATCACGGCGTGATGCCCGCAGCACCAAATTTTCGGCTGCAAAATTACTACTTTTTTTAATATAACAAATAATCCAGCATATAATTTAAAGCCAGCAGGCTCTCTAATTGCGAGCACTCTCGGATACGGATTGAAGTTATAAAAGCTGGGCTGTGGGACACCCTAATCCATCGATGAGCGGTGGGAACAGGGTGATCTCCGCCGGGCGAAGTCGCTCAGCGGCATGAGGCTGTAGTGAAACAGCTCAATCCAGCCAGCGCTGCCGGCTGGTTGATGTGCGGAACGTATAGCAGCCGAATACAACCCCGTGACCAGAGCAAGTGAATTTCCCATGCAA
>CACXAG010000217.1 GCA_902765585.1 uncultured Prevotellaceae bacterium | reverse complement strand
TTTAGTTTGGACAAGGCTTTCTGTTTCATCTTCTCGCTTGCTCTGGCATATACTTCCGTGGTAGTGGTAGAGACGTGTCCGAGGAAGTCACGTATGTAGACGAGGTTGATTTCCGCCTCCAGCATATGCATTGCTTTTGAGTGTCTGAGACTGTGACATCCGATGTCCTCTGGAATCAGTTCCGGAGAGACTGCCCTTGCCATCCTATGGTACTTCTTGACGATGTTCAGCATGGCCATCCTGCTCATCTTGTTCCCCTGCGGGTTGGGGAATAGCGGGCGGCATTGGCACTCCGGGCTTGTAAGCCTTTCCTCTGCCATATATTGTCGCAGGTTTGCCACCTGTGTATCAGACAGCGGTACGACACGCGCCTTGTTCCCTTTCCCAAGTAGCCTCACTGTGACGGTCTCGTCAAAGCGGAAGCATGAGGGCGTTAGGTCTATGAGTTCCTGCACACGGCATCCGCTGTCATAGAGCAGTCCAAGCAGCACGAAGTCGCGCCTTCCCTTGCGAGTCTTGAGGTCCGGCTGTTTCAGGACAAGCTTCAGTCCCTCGATGGTGAGGTATGCCATTTCGGGTGCCTTGGGCTTCTTTGTCTTTATCGAGAGGATGTCCTGCCATTTTGCCAGGCCGGCCACGTTCCTGTATTGCAGGTAGCTGAAGAAGGAGTGCAGCGCCCCGAGCCGCGCATTGCGCGTTGACGAAGAGCATTTCCTCTCTTTCTCTATCCACGACAGGAATCCGATGATCCTCTCTTTCGTAATCTCACTGAGCGTGAGCCTCTCCGGCCTGACAAGCTCTTCGGTCTCCATGTACTCGATGAAGAGTGTGAAGGTGTAGCTGTAGGTCGTGACCGTGTTTGGCGAGTAGCCGCACTCCACTGTCAGGTAGCGCCCGAGGAAGTCGGTCAGCGCGTTAGCAAAGTCAGTTGGCTTCATGGGCTGTCCTCCTCTGCTAATCCTTTTCCGATTTCTGGGAACACGTACTTGTAGGCCTCGTCCATCTTCAGGAGCAGATGCGGGAACATCTCCTTCGTAAGCCTCACGTAGCGGTTGGTAGCCTCAAGCGACTGGTGGCCCATGTATGTCATCAGTATGGGCATGGAACAGTACAGGTCCATCCCGCTCTCCGACAGCTTCACCAGGGCATTGACGCAGAAGGTGTGGCGCAGGTCGTGCAGGCGCGGGCCCTTGCTCCTTCCCCCGTGTCCGATACCCGCACGCTGCAGCACGATCCTGAATATCTCATAGATGGAGCTTTCGGAGAATCTCTGCCCGTTGGCGGACGTGAAGAACGGCGAGCCTGCATCCACGGACAGGCTGAGCCTCTCCTTGTATGCCACCCAGTCCTTGCATATCTCCCTCAGCGAGAGCGACATCGGCACAAGCCTGTCCTGTCCGTTCTTGCACTCGCGCAGGACGAGGACTCCCTGCGTGAAGTCTACGTCCCGGTGCGTCAGCTTCATGGCCTCGCCGATGCGTATCCCCGTGCCGTAGAGCATGCGGATGAGACACGGCATGGTGCATCGGACAGAGTTCATGTAGTGCCTTGCCAGCGTCAGCTTGTCGCATTCACGGAAGATGGCAGCCATCTCCTGTCTGGTGAAGATGTGTGGGACGAAGCTACTGCGCACCTTGGGCAGACACGGCATATACGACTCATACCCGATTACCTGCAGGTAGGAGGAGAAGCCGCGCAGGATGCTGATGCGCCCGTACCTGTTATTTCCAGACTCCATCGGAAGCGGCTTGCACCATTCATCAGCTAGTTCCTTCGATATGCCTATCTCCGTCTCACCGCGGTCGATAGTCAGCTGGTCAAAACGCCTGAGACGCTCCTCCACGTCCTCCATCTTGTAGCCCAGCGACCGCTTGTGCCTGACGTACTCCTCAATCAGGCTGGCATATATGCCGTGGTTGGGCACTCGGTTAGCCATACAGGTTGTCGTAGAATGAGGATGAGACAAACGGCACGTCAAGCGCACACTGACGAAGCATGTCCACGCTGACACGCGTGTAGAGCGTCGTGGTTTCAGAGGTCGCATGACCCAGTATCTCGGATATCACGGGGATGGGCTGGTTCGCTCCGAGCAGGTTCGTGGCCAGGCTGTGGCGGAGTGCGTGCGGTCCGTGCTTGCGCCCGGTGGAGTCTATCCCCGCAGCACGCATCCAGTCGCCAAGGCTCGATCCCAGCCCTGTCGCCTTCAGTTCCCCGTACGGGGCATGGGCCTTTATGAACACAAACGGGAGGTCTATCTGCGGACGCCCGTAGCGGATGTACTCGATGATGGCTCCACCGACCTCCTCGGAGAGTGGCAGCGTCACCCGCTTCCCAGTTTTCTGCTGTACGAGGGATATGCGGTTGTTCTCCCAGTCAAGGTTGCAGAAGCGCAGGCCGATGATGTCCGAGATACGCAGACCGTATCTTGCGGCCAGCAGTACCATCGCATAGTCACGCTTGCCTTGCGGATGGGTACGGTCGATGGCGGCAATCACAGCCTCGACTTCCTCCTCCGTGTAGACGGAGGGCAGTTTACGGGCACGTACCCGCTTCAGTTTGAACACCTCCATCCACAGCTGCTCGCGGTTGTCTAGGAGCAGCCCCTTCTCGCACATCGAGCGGAGGAATACGCGGGTTGTCATGACAATGTTGTCCCTGTCAACCGCTCCCTTTGCCTTGTCCAACATTTCAAGGAACGCTGTCGCGTCACGGACGGTGAAGTCTGCAAGCGTCTTGCCGGAGTCAGCCAGGTACGCATACAGGTTGTAGATGCGCTCCTTGTAGCGCTGAAGGCTCGATGCAGCCTTCAGGCGTGACTGCTCCTGAATGAAGAGAGTGAACGGCTCACCCAATTCGCCGGGATAGGTTATCTCCTTCGGCATGACATGGCTTCGTCGTACTTCTCCCAATTCCGTCATGTCGCTGAGCACGTCGATGTGTCGTACCCTCTCTTTCTGACGGTCTGTCAGCTGCTTGTAGTCCTTTTCCTCATGCCAGGCATTCAGGAACGCATCGCCCACTTCGCGGCTGTACTGCTCGTAACCATTGGCCTTCATGAACTCGGCCAGGTGATCCCATGTGTGGTTGTATCTTACGATACATGAATCCTTGTACATCATCGTACGAAGATAGGCTTCCACACGAGCCCTTGTTTCTGCTAATATCGACTCTGTCATAATATAAAGGTGGCCCAATTTGATGGCCTTCCACCAATATATTATGTAAAGTCGTTATGTAAAGTCTTACGCGCATCTTTTTGATTCACAATAACATTTTTTATTATTTGTTGCAGAACTTGACATAATGTGG
>CACXAG010000216.1 GCA_902765585.1 uncultured Prevotellaceae bacterium | reverse complement strand
GCAAAGGAGTCTGAAGTAAAGATCGTTGATTGGAACAAGAGCTATTTCCTGACCAAATACTACATGTTCTGATTAGTTCACAATACCGCCCGAAAGCATTAGTTCGCTTTTCGGGCGGTTTCTTTTCTTTATATTTCTTATAACTTTTTTGTATCTTTTTCCTTCGGTTGAAATTACTCTCGTTCGGAAAATGCAAAAAAATTTGTGAACTCGTGGGGACAGACCTAGGTTGTTAAGTTAGCATTTTCATGCTACTTTTTTAACAACGTTCATTCTTTTAAAGGAGGGGTTTGGCAACAAGTTGTCACTTCTCCATTTTTTGATGTCTGTAATAGTCGTTTTGCGAAGAAGTCCCCTGACATTGAAGTTTCTGCAGTCCTCGATAGTGCTGACTTTGAGCGACAATGGAATCAATAGTACAAGCGGTGTGTATCCGTTGTTCTTGTTAGGGGACATCCTCGCCTTGAAGCATCCGAACATTGACTCAATGATGTCCGAGGTGATGTTATGTACCTCGTCCCCATTCAGGAGAGCTTCCTCCCTGTTGAAGTACGTGATGAGCATGTACGCCAACCTTCTCACTCTGTCTCCCTTGGTCATGAGGTTCTGGTTGATGTACCTCCTGCACTCCGATGCCGTCCTGTGCGACAGTCCCTCCTGCTTGCACAGTTGCTCCATATACTCGTAGGCCTGCATGACGTCGTCGAGTTCCTCCACCAGCGAGGCATGACCCCTGACGAAGCTGAGCATGTACCTCTCACGGCTACTCAGCAGACGGTCGTTCTCAAGTATGGCCTTAGCCCAGTGTACTGTGTCGAACACGTTCATGAACCGCGCATATTCCCTGCGTCTGGGAGGCATCAGGCAGGCCATCGGCGTGTGAGAGAACTTCCTGGCATAGCCCTTCTTGCCGATGAAGTCTGCAAACTCGGGATCCCTGGAATAGACGTTCTCGAGGAACACGCCGAAGGAATGGCTGATGTCCTTGTGGTGCTTCAGGCCGAGCGCGTCGCTTGCATTACACATGATGAGCCCGTTGTCGCTGACCACGTAGTCCGGCTTACGCCCCTCTTCCTTAATCGTCAGATCAAGTTGCCCCTTTATCATCTCCGTGTTCCAGCCCTTGCCGGCTTTCATCCTCAGCACACTCACATCGGCATGTTTGAGGCTGTGGCCGGGATGCTCAGACGAGGCCTTCAGCTCCAGGTGCAGGTCCTGCCCGCAGACGGTGATGCTGTTGTCATAGATAATCGAGTAAGCCTCCTCTGCCGTCTTTTTCTTCATACAGCCCTTTGTTATCGAGAGCCCGCACTTCTCCACCCAGTCCAGTACCGTCACATGCGACGGGATGTCATCTGTGATGCCGTTCCATAGCAGCCCCGCAAGTTGCATGACCCTGGGAACCTGATGAGAACTTATCCCTGCAAAGGCATAGAGCAGGACAGCAAAGCGGATGGCTATCTCTCCGTGCCGGTGTCTGGAAACAGTAGCTCCACGACCTCCTGCTCCTTCTCGGAGAGCGAGGACAGAATCAGTTCTCCCGCTTTTTTTTTATTGCCACACTTCAGTATCTTGTTTTGATGCTTGACGCTGTTATACTTCTCTTCGAGTGTCTTGTTCTTTCTCTGTTCTTTCCTCAAAGCCTTCTTAAGTGCTTTTAGCTCTTCATTTGTGTCTGATTTTGTCATAACTATAGAAATTTAAAGTCCTTACAAAGTTACTAAAAATCAGCGAATTACGCAAACTTTATGCTAATTATTTTCTTAAAATATGTAAAGTATCTTTGTTAAATAATTAGGCGCAAAATATAACAGTAAATTAAGAGCTTAACTTAACAACCTAGGTCTGTCCCCGCGAGTTCTATCACTTTCTCTATTTCCGAAATTCTTCTAAGATTGATGACATATTTATTGTTTCTTCTTGAATAGCTGGAGGCCATAGTACCTGACATCTGTAACGACTGTGTCTTCAATGCAGATACCTTCAAGTACCAGCATCAGTGAATCGTTGCGATAGGTGAGCAGTTGTTCAGGATGATGCAGGAGCATCGTGTCCTGACGGATGATCTTTTGAATAGGATATTCGAGTACGGTATCCTTATCCTGGGTGATGATTACCTTCTGGTTGTTGAACTTGTACTCGTATGCTTTTGAGGGAAGCATGATCGTGTATTCGCCCAACTCAACTGGCTTCCGCCTGGTATACGTGATGTCACCACTATTGCGGGGCACTATGGATTTGCCATTAGCTTTATCGTAGCCGAAACTATACTCCGAGTGCGCCCATTTACCATATTTAGCTTCAAATTCCTTGTCGCCAATTTCGCTGCGAACATAGCTGATAACGCTGGTGACATCCTTGTATTGCTCGCACTTCAGACTGTCCTGCCTAATGCTTCTCATATCGAGGTCATCGTTCAGTTTGCCCGTCTTGGCGTCTGTCAGTTTCAGTTCGCTAATAAGCTCTGTGAGCCGCTGCTTCTGACAGGCTAATCCTATGCTCTTGGCAGAGATGCCTGGGATATAGGTGAAGAGGATGATGGCCGCTCCGAAGATGAGTGCCATAAGCTGATAACGACGGGTACGCTCGCGGAACAGCATCAGCACGAAAAGTGTCATCAGTACACCTGCCACCATCAGGTAGAAACGACTCTCAGTGAAACTGTAGAGACGGATGCGGTAGATGGAGCCGATCCAGTACATGATGAGTGGAGGAATGGCAATCAATGTGAAACGATTGTAGAACCAGTCATAATATCGCTGGCTTAGTATCGATTGGGCCACGCGACCTATCAATGCCACCGTGATGAATCCCATGACCATCCAAGCCACACCGCCCTTGGGCAAGTCCCACTCGAAGGCAATCTTTATGAAATAGGTATAGAGGATAACAGTGTAGATGATGACGGCTGGGGAGAGGATGAAATTAAGGATAAGCCTGAGTATCTTGAAAGGCTCGACCACTTTGTTCTCGTTCTGGCGGACAAGGGTGCAGCACACCTGTGGAGCCAGCACAAAGAAGATGAACTGAGCGATATGCTCATAGAAATGTTTGGGCTCGTCGATGCCGAAGATATAGAAGAAGGAGGCCATGATGGCCAATACCGCCATATAGAGGATGCAGGAAATGAGCATTCCGAAAAACATCTGTGTGACTACGTGCAGGGCATGGGCTGCAAACGATCGGTTATCCATTTTCCTGTAACCGATAATGAGTAGAATTGCCGCCAAGACGTAGGTAAAGGCGAAACCGTAAGTCCATAGGAAGGGCTTCAGGTTGAGTGCCATCAAGGGCAGGAAGAGGAAAAATGAGGCATAATAAGCCCAACGGTTGACGCGATGGAGCCAGAAGGTCAGCGCAATTAGCGGCACGAAGAACCAAAGGATGTCACCATTCACTGCACTTACATACTCTGCCGTCTTCTCATTCCATACGTGAGTCTCGCTATCCCAGACGGCTATGATGAAGAACACCACTCCCAGGGCCAGTTCAACTGGGAACCGCCGTGGACTCTGCAGCAGCTGCTGCAATATTGTTTTCACTTTTGTATTC
>CACXAG010000215.1 GCA_902765585.1 uncultured Prevotellaceae bacterium | reverse complement strand
CAAGGGACTTGTAATGCCCGGTTGCGGCAACGGACATGCACACTACTCGATGGCTAACGCCATCAAATTAGTCGGTGCGACAGTAGGATTAGAGGACAATGCCAGCAAGTTCTTGACGGAAATCGTACCTGCTGCTGTCAAGCAGGCAAGAGACGCAGGGGCAAAAAGTATCTTTGGTTTCGGATGGAATGTTCATGTCTTCGAGGGTAATATGCCTACTCGCCAACAGTTGGATGCCATCTGCAGCGATATTCCTATGTACTTCTCAGACAATGAGGGTCACAAGGGGCTGGCAAATACCGCCTTACTGGTCGACGGCACACCTACAGGCTATCTGAAGGAGCAGGCCGGCACTTACGCACGTTCCTTCTTAGACAATGAAAGTCTCTTTAGCCTTGACATTGCAAGTGATATCTTGCCAAAAATCGAGCAGCAGCTATTGTCTGAGGGCTACACCATGTATCTCGATGGCTGGGGTTCCTATTTCTTTAACACTAATTTCTATCAGGCCGCTCAACAGTTAGACAATGCTGGTGGTATGCACTTCGTGTTGGGCCTGTCTTACGAGATTGAAAGTTGGATGAATATTGACGAAGCCCTGGCCAAGGCTGCTGACGCCAAGAAATTTGCTTCCACTCGCGTCAAACCGAACTGGATTAAACTCTTTATGGACGGCACGGTGGAGACTGGCACCGGATTTGTGAATCCGCTCTATCCTGACGGACATCAGGGCCTGCCCAACTGGTCGGAAGAGCAACTGACCGACATGACACGTGTGGCTAATGAAAACGGTGTAACTATGCACGTACATGTCATGGGCAACAAGGGCGTCACGCGTATTGTCAACGCCTTCATCAATGGCGGAAAGGATGAGATGCGTAACACGCTGGTTCACGTGCGTAATATTGACGAAGCAGATTACAAGCGTATGGCAGACCATAATATCTATGTCACCTCAGGTGTGCTTTGGCATTACGGTCCTGATGGTCTGGCTGAGTATATGCGCGAGCATGGTATCGTTCCGGCAGGCCAGGAAGACAAATCTTATCCGATGAAATCGTATTTTGACAACGGCATTATTGTGACCACCCACTCGGACTATCCTGCACTGAGCGGCAGCCCAGACGACCCGTTTGGCATTATTGGCATTATGGAGATTGCCGTGACAGGTATGCTTACAGGAGTGAACGGAAAGCCCTACTGGACTGAAGAACTCGTCACCCGCGAGCAGGCCATCGCCGCAATGACCATTAACATTGCCAAGCAGATGTTCATCGAGAATGAGCGTGGCAGCATCAAGACAGGCAAGTATGCCGACTTCCTCCTCGTCACCAAGGATGTGCTTTCGTGTCCTGAGAATGAGATTCACGAGGCCAAGCCCGCAGCCACCTACTTCGAGGGTAAGAAGGTCTTCTCAATGTAACATAGTATAAAAGGACAACAATATGAAAGAGATTATAGACTATTCCAAGAAGGAAAACTGGTATCAGATTCCAGAGATTACCAAGGACGTGGACACATTCTACATCTATGCAACGGAGTACATTCTGAAAAGTTTCGATGAAGGCGCACCAGACTTTGCAGACCTCGACAATGAAGAGATGTTGGTAGGTGCTGCAGGTGAGTACTTGCTGCACGCAGCTACTTATGCAGATTCCACAAACGTCTTCATGCCTTATTACCGTCAGGTAGGCTTACGCTATGTGGGTGACGTCTTTAAAAGAGATGGGATCATCGACGCCGCCATCACTGGCATGCCCTACGACGACATTCTGGCAGCAATCGACTACTACTTCGAGCACTACAACAATGGACGTCCCTTTATCATTGCCGGCCACAGCCAAGGTTCGGTCATCATCAAGTACTTGTTGGAAAAATACTTCACTAAGCACCCCGACTACTTACAGCGAATGGTGGCAGCCTACGCCATAGGCTATTCCTTCACCAAGGACTATTTCGATGCAAACCCACACCTGAAGTTCGCTACCGGTGAGACCGACACAGGTGTCATCATCGCCTGGAATACCGAGGGTCCCAAGAATATAGAGGTAAACGCAACCAACGCCGTGGTGTTGCCTGGTGCCATAAGCATCAACCCGCTGAACTGGAAGCTTGACGACACCTATGCCCCAGCCAGCATGAACCTAGGTTCTATTATACTGAACGAGACAACAGGTGAGTTGGAAATTGTCGATTTAGGCGCCGATGCGCAGGTGTGTCCCTCCCGTGGTGTAGTCGTAACACACGCCAAAGGCGAGGCAATGCCTGAGGAAGCCGCCAAGATCAATGAAGCATTCTTCGGACCCGAAGGTCGCCATGGTGACGACTACTCGTTCTTCTATAACAACATCAAGGTCAACGTGGCGAAGCGTGTCGCTGCTTACATGGCGAATGCAAAGACCAGTGCCGACCTTGTGGTCTATGGTAAGATCTTCACTGCCGAGAACAATCAGATTGTCGAAGCCTATGCGGTAAAAGATGGTAAGTATGTCTATGTAGGCGACAAGAAAGGTGCCGAAGCATGGATTGAAGCCGGTAAGACCGAGGTGGTAGATTATACCGGCAAGGGACTTGTGATGCCCAGCTGCGGCAATGGTCACGCCCATTACTCCATTGGTGTCGCCCTGCCGATCGTTGGAACGGTGGCCATTGGGGCTACGCCCGACAAGTTCCTGAACGAGCTCGTTCCCGATGCCGTCAAGAAAGCTCGGGAAGCAAAGGCGACGGGTATCTTCGGTTTCGGTTGGAGCTACTTCACCTTTCAGGATCAGATTCCTACCCGCCAGCAGCTGGATGCCATCTGCAGTGATATCCCCATGTACTTTGCGGATGATGAGGGACACAAGGGTGTAGCGAATACCCTTATGTTGGTCAATGCAGGCATTATGAAGGCCGACGGTACGGTGCTCAAGAAGGATAAGGACATCCGTGGCGGCGAGATCGTGATGGGTGCCGACGGTACTCCTACTGGTTTCCTGAAAGAACAGGCCGGCACTTACACCCGTTCCTTCCTTGACAATGACAGTCTCTATCCCGTTGACGTGGCAAAGATCGTCATCCCAAAGATTCAGGAGCATCTGTTGGCAGAGGGCTACACCATGTATGTCGATGGCTGGGGTAACTATTTCTTTAACGACAATTCCTTCAAGGCTGCCCAGCAGCTGGATCAAGCCGGCGAGTTGAACTTCGTGATCGGCTTGACCTACGAGGTTGAGAGCTGGATGAATGTGGAAGAGGCCTTGAAAAAAGCCGCTGACGTTCAGCAGTATGCCACCACCCGTGTCAAAACGAATTGGCTCAAACTCTTCATGGACGGCACGGTGGAAGGCGGCACCGGCTATGTAGAGCCGTTGTATCCTGACGGTCATCAGGGCCTTGCCAACTGGACGGAAGAGGAACTGACGGACATTACGCGCAAGACGAATGCGAAAGGTATCTCCATGCATATTCACACGATGGGTAACAAGGCCGTTAATACCGTGGTCAGCGCATACGCCAATGGTGGTAAGGATGAATTGCGCAACACGCTGGTTCACGTTCGAAACGTCAATGCGGAGGATTATCAACGTATGGCAGACCATAACATGTATGCAGTCTCTGGTATGCTCTGGCACCATGGCCCATCATGGTTAGCCGATTATATTCGTGAGCATGGTATGGCACCCGTAGGTCAGGAGACCAAGTCTTATCCGATGAAATCTTATTTCGACAATGGCATCCACATGACCTCTCACTCCGACTTCCCTGCAACGAGCGGCAGTCCCGACGATCCGTTCGGAATCATGGAGATTGCTGTGACTGGTGTAATGGCTGGAGAGAATGGTACCCGCTGGTGGCCCGAGGAACTCATTACCCGTGAGCAGGCTATCGAGGCACTGACCATCAACATCGCCAAACAGATGCTCATTGATAAGGAAAGAGGCAGCATCAGCGAAGGCAAATATGCCGACTTCCTCCTTGTCGACAAGGACGTGCTGTCGTGCCCGGTGACAGAGATTCACGAGGCCAAGCCTGCTGCCACCTACTTCGAGGGAAAGAAGGTCTTCTCTCTGTAAGAACTAGTAACCACGAATCACGGGGTCGGAGAATGTGATCATTTCTCCGACCTCGCTTCCAATTTCTTTTGGAGTGTTTAAAATTACTCTCGGACTATCTCTTCTATGGTGTATGTTATCATGGCTGAGCGTAAACCTTCTTTACCATCTGATGGAGAAGCTGACGTGCCGTTTCCAAATCCATTGTTTCTGTATCGGTCACTGAAACAACGTTGTTTTCTAATTCATTGTACTTCATACCTATTAATCTATTATGACGCAAATAAGCATTTTTTCTTAAACGACGTTCATTGTGAGCTGTATTTTTTGCAAAAGTAGTGCTTTCTTCTTAAACTAAGGAGCTGTACACCTAGAAAAAAGAATTGTAACAGTTGTAACAGTGTTACAATGGGTGCGCCGGAGTGAAAAAGTGCCTGTTTAAAGAGGTTCTGAGAGATTTCTATGATAATTTTGTAACAG
>CACXAG010000214.1 GCA_902765585.1 uncultured Prevotellaceae bacterium | reverse complement strand
GGCTCGTTGATGACCTCCTTGCGGGCAGTGTTCACCAGAATGCCACCCTTCTTCATCTTGCCGACCAAAGCATAGTTGATGCTCTGCTTGGTCTCAGGCGTAGCGGGGATGTGGAGCGATACGACGTCGCAGGTCTCAAACAGGGCGTCCTGATTGGCTACGGCGTGAACACCAGCAGCCTCGATGACGTCGGCAGGGCAGAACGCATCGTAGGCATAGACATCCATGCCGAAGCCTTTGGCGATGCGAGCCACGTTGCGACCAACATTACCGAAAGCCAGGATACCCAGCTTCTTACCCAGCAGCTCAGAACCGCTCTTACCATTGTAGAAACCACGAACGGCCATCACTAACAGACCGAACACCAGTTCGGCAACGGCGTTGGCGTTCTGGCCAGGAGTGTTCTCGGCTACTACGTTGTGAGCAGTAGCGGCGGCGAGGTCGATGTTGTCGTAACCAGCACCTGCACGAACCACAATCTTCAACTGCTTGGCAGCGTCCAGCACCTCAGCGTCCACCTTGTCCGAACGGATAATCAGCGCGTCAGCATCGGCAACTGCTGCCAGGAACTGAGCCTTCTCAGTATATTTCTCCAGCAGCACCAGCTCATTGCCTGCTGCCTCTACTTCCTTGCGAATGCCCTCTACTGCGGCACTTGCAAATGGTTTTTCTGTAGCTACAAGAATCTTCATACTATTATTCTTTTTAAACAACGAATTAAGACGAATTTCACGAATTGCTCAAATTATTTCGAATTGCACAAATTATAAATACAAATTCGTTACATTCGTGTAATTCGTTTTAATTCGTTGTCGTTATTATTTAGTGGTTAGCTTCGAACTCCTTCATGCAGGCGACGAGGGCGTTGCAGCCTTCGATGGTCTGGGCGTTGTAGCAAGAAGCGCGGAAGCCGCCGACAGAGCGGTGACCCTTCACGCCAACCATACCCTTAGAGGTAGCGAAGTCAAGGAAGTCCTTCTCCAGCTCCTTGTACTCGTCGGCCATCACGAAGCAGAGGTTCATGACTGAACGGTCCTCAACGTTGGCAGTACCACGGAACATCTTGTTGCGGTCAATCTCGCCATAGACGATTTCAGCACGCTGCTGAGCCAGCTTGTCCATAGCCTCTACACCACCATTCTTCTTGATCCAGCGGAGGGTCTCAAGAGCAGAGTAGATGGGCACTACGGGAGGCGTGTTGAACATCGAGCCCTTGTCGACGTGTGTGCGGTAGTCGAGCATGGTGGGAATCTCGCGGGGAGCCTTGCCCAGCTTCTCGTCCTTTAGGATGATGATGGTGACACCAGCCATTGCCAGGTTCTTCTGAGCACCAGCATAGATGGCATCGTACTTCTTCACGTCGATGGGACGGCTGAAGATGTCTGAAGACATATCGGCAATCAGGGGAACATTGACGTCGAGGTCCTTGCGAATCTCAGTACCATAGATGGTGTTGTTGGTGGTGATGTGCAGATAGTCGGCATCTGCGGGAACCGTCCAGTCCTTGGGGATGAAGGTGTAGTTGGCGTCGGCTGAAGAAGCCACCTCAACGACCTCACCGAAAAGCTTAGCTTCCTTCATGGCCTTCTTGGCCCATACACCCGTGTTGAGGTAGGCGGCCTTCTTAATCAGGAAGTTGTAGGGAATCATGCAGAACTCGAGACTGGCACCACCGCCGAGGAAGATGACTGAGTAGCCCTCGGGAATGTCAAGCAGCTCCTTGACGAGTGCTACAGCCTCATCAACGACGGGCTGGAAGTCCTTTGCACGGTGGCTGATCTCCATCAGAGAGAGACCCGAGCCATTGAAGTCTAAACACTGTTGTGCGGTCTTCTCGATGACCTCGCGGGGAAGCATCGAAGGGCCGGCGTTAAAGTTGTACTTCTTCATTTTTTTGTTGTTTTAATTATTGTTGTTATACTCTGTTTCTGAAAATACGGCGCGAAATTACACTTTTTATTTGAATTGAGCAAATATTTGAGCAATAATTAAGCGTTTTGGGCTGTTTTGCTTGCTTTTTGTCAACTCTGAATGTCAGATTTCAGCGCACTTGCTCGATAATGGTCTTGATACCTTTTATCTTTTCTCCTTGGGTCTGGCGCAGCACTTGCTGCAGTTTTTCGCGCTTGACGGCAGCGTAGGCGTAGCGGTCCTTGACGTCGATGCGACCAATGTCGCCAGGCTCCAGGCCGCCTTTCTTGCAGAGGAAGCCCACGATGTCGCCCTTGGAGATTTTGTCTTTCTTGCCCTTGCCGATGTAGAGGGTGGCCATTTTGGGGGCGGGAGGCGTGGCAGGCTGAGACGCTGACTCAGCATAGGGGACCACGTCGCCCTCCACGTACTCGGGGATGTGCTCCTGGCTGTTCAGGAGGAAGAACGTGCGGCCTTGGGCGTCCCAGCGGGCTGTGCGGCCTACGCGATGGATGTAGCCGTCCTCGCTCTCGGGCAGGTGGTAGTGGATGATGTTCTGGATGTCGGGAATGTCGAGTCCGCGCGATGCCAGGTCGGTCGAGACGAGGACGTTGGCGGAGCCGTTGCTGAACTTGTAGAGCATGTCCTCGCGCTGGCGCTGCTCCATGCCGCCGTGGAAGTGGCTGGTGGTGAAGCCCTGCTCTTGCAGGTAGCTGTTGACGCGCTCCACGGAGTCGCGGTAGTTCAGGAACACGATGCTGCTCTCGTCGCCCAGGCTGAGCAGCAGCTGGCGCAGGGTCTGCAGCTTGTCCTTCTGGGGGCTGCGCACCTCGTAGAGCGTCACGCGCTCGGAGGTCTGCTCGTCGTCGGGCAGGAAGTTGATGAGCGTCCCCTTCTTGGCCATGTTGACAAACTGGGGAATCTGCTCGGCATTGGTGGCCGAGAGCAGGATGCGGCGCTGCAGGCCTGGCAGGCTCTTGATGAGCTTGGCCATTTCGGCGTGGAAGCCCATCTCCAGGCACTTGTCGAACTCGTCGATGACGAGATAGCGAATCTGGTAGCGCGAGATGTTCTCCTTGTCCAGATGGTCGTTCAGGCGTCCTGGGGTGCCGAAGACGATGTGTGGGCGCACCTCCTTTAATACGCGGTGCTCGTCCATCGCCGGGCGTCCGCCATAGCAGGCCATGGAGCGCAGTCCGCTGCCCATGCTCTTCAGCACGGTGTCTGACTGCAGGGCCAGTTCGCGGCCTGGGGTGATGACCAGACAAAGCGGGCTGATGTCTGATGTCTGAGGGCTGATGTCTGAAGGCTGAGCGGCTTCAATGAGTTGCACGAGGGGTAGGAGGTAGGCCAGCGTCTTGCCCGTACCTCTTACTTCTTCTCCTCGTTCTTCTTGTCTTCCTTCTTGGCGGGAGTCTTCTTGTAGCGCTTGTTCAGGCCGTTGATGACGTCGTTGGTGATGTCGAAGCGCTTGGCGGCATAGAGGATGTTGTCGCCCTGCTTGGTCAGGATGAGGTCGTACTTCTTGTCCTTGTTGTAGGCGTCCAGGAAGTGCATCAGCGAGTCGCGCAGGGCATCGTTGTACTTGGCGGTCTCGTTGGCCAGCTCGTTCTCCAGCCGGACCTGCAGCTCCTGCAGGCTCTGCTGCTGGCGCTGGATGGCGGCCTGCTGGCTCTCGGCCTGCTCGCGGCTGGTGAAGCCGTTGTTCTGCAGCTTCTGCTGGAAGTTGGCGGCGGCGCTCTGCAGCTGCTGGCCCTTCTGCGTCAGGGTGTTGCGGGCGTTGTTGCTCTTCTTCTGGAGCGTCAGCGTGAATTCCTTGCAGAACTCATACTGTGTCATCAGCGAGTCGACCTCTACGTAGGCAATCTTCAGCCCACCGGCAGGAGTGTTGTTGACGGCTGCGGGTTGTTCATCCATTTTCTCACTTGCTTGGTTGCAAGAGGCCAGTGCCAGCACGGCGGCAGCGGCCATCATCATGTACTTTTTCATTTTCGTATTTGAATAATTTTTCTTGTTATTTCGATGTTTCGATGTTTCGTTATTCTGGTATTGTGCGACATTGTTGCGACGCTGTTTCGACGCTGTTACGCCCTCTCGTCAACGGCAAAGCGGCTCTTGCGTCGCATCTCGCGGTCCTGGTCCATCACGCAGTGGATGCCGCGGTCCCTCATGGCCTTGCTGTCGTGGATGTGCTGCGAGGAGAACGTCCCGTTCTTGCGCGTCAGCACCTTGACCAGCAGCAGCAGCATGCCTGCCGCGATGATGACTAAACTGACTACCAGCGTCTCTACCATATTATATATGTATTGTATTAAAGCGGCTGCAAAAGTACGCAAAAAAAGTGAACTGACCAAAACGTCAGCCCACCTTTTAGCATTTATTAGGCCTCTTTGCTGTTCACCAGTTCAGGTTTCCTTTGAAGAAATGGACTATCGAGAGGCGATAGTGATTGGCGTCGTCGGTGGCGGGATGGAGCTGGGCGTCGCGGGCGTCGAGGAACTGGGGCTTCTTCTGGAAAAGCATGTTGCGCGTGGTGTCGTTGACCCAGAAGGTGGAATCGGGGTTGATGTGCATGGAAGCGGCCTCGAACTGGTCGACGAGGCTCTGGTTCCACTTGAGGATTTCGAGTACTTCCTGCACGTCCCTGGCTGACGGGAAGGGGAAGCTGAAGTAGCGGCGTCCGTTGAAGAGTTCCTCG
This sequence comes from uncultured Prevotellaceae bacterium, assembly GCA_902765585.1. Taxonomy (GTDB): domain Bacteria; phylum Bacteroidota; class Bacteroidia; order Bacteroidales; family Bacteroidaceae; genus Prevotella. Next base: position 1,114 of record CACXAG010000214.1, on the reverse strand, counting down.
CGGTCGTCCTTGCAGAAGGGCAGGCCGCTGACCATTCTGAGATGTTCGCTGTTGGGCTTGCCCAGCACTTTCAGGAGTATGCCGCGCTGGTTCTCGGTGGCTTCGCGAATGCAGATGTAGCGCGATTGGATGTAGCGCACGTATGTCGTGGAGCCGCTCTGTTTCAGCACTTTCTCCGTTCTCGGCAGGTTGGCGATTTCGCCCAAATTCCAGTTGCTTTTGTTGGATTCCATATTTGCTTCTGTTTTAATTTTCTGTCGTGTCGGCTGTCTGCATCAATCTAGTCGAAACCACGGGTGCAAACGAAACCACGGGTGCAAAGGTACGAAAATATGATGGCACCTGCAAATGATGAGGCCAAAATCTGCCTTTATGTTGAAATAGTGGGAACAGTTGGGGACTCTGGAGCTCAGGGGAATGACCGCCTGGGGCCGGAGCAGTCGACTGTGTTAAATTATTGTAATATTGGCGGTCTATTGGTACACCGGGCGCTATTTTTTCGTATATTTGCGAAGTGAAAGGCGCCATCGGGCGTGGTCGGTTTGTGAATCGGTCAGTACCGATGAAGCAACTGGTCAGTACCAATCATCCAATCGGTAAGTACCAACATGGTAATCGGTACGTACCAATAGCTGAATCGGTAACTACCAATAGATAAATCGGTACGTACCAATACGACAAGCGGTCAGTACCAATACGACAAGCGGTCAGTACCAATACGACAAGCGGTCGGTACCAATGTAGAAATCGGGGCTAACCAACTAACGGAACCAATAATTAACAATTTAAGATTTTTGCTTATGGGAACATTGAAACTACAGATTGAGAAGTCGGGACGCATCAATCCCGCTACGAAGAAGTTGGGCCATGCGGCCCGCGTGAAGACCAACGGCAAGGCCGAGTTTGACGACATCGTGAAGGATGCCGGCAAGAACACGACCATGCACAAAGCCGAGCTGCGCATGGCCTTCGAGCTGTGCATAGACTCGGTGACCGAGATGCTGAAGCAGGGCTACATCGTAGACCTCGGCCCGCTCGGCAAGATTTACCCGTCGTGCTCCAGCGGCTGGTTCGAGAAGGCAGAGGACATCAAGCTCTCTGACGTCAAGCCGCA
>CACXAG010000213.1 GCA_902765585.1 uncultured Prevotellaceae bacterium | reverse complement strand
CCTGTGAAGTGCAGGTTGATCTTCTCCATGGGCAGTACCTGGGCATAGCCGCCGCCTGCCGCCCCACCCTTCATGCCGAAGCAGGGACCCAGTGAGGGTTCGCGTAGAGCTACGGCAGCCCGCTTGCCGAGTTTGTTCAGACCCAGTGTCAGTCCGATGCTGACGGTGGTCTTGCCAATACCGGCCTTCGTAGGACTAATGGCCGTCACCAGTATCAGGTGGCTTTTCTTCACCCGTTCCTCGTCAATCAGCGAAATGGGTACTTTGGCCATATAGCGTCCATACGGCTCAATATCTTCGGGGGCAATGCCCAGTCGGGAAGCAATGTCGTTGATGTGGTCAAGCTGGCATTCCCTGGCAATCTGAATGTCTGTCTTCATCATGATGTTATGTTGCTTATTTGGCTGCAAAGACTACCTTACTGCGGCAGCACTCTGTGCCGTCCGTGCGGACGATGCGGATGTTATAAGAGGTGAGAGGCGAGTGGTCAGAGGTGAGAGATTGGGAGGCCTCTTCCAAATAGAAAGAGAGCTGGTCACCAGCATGCGCCTCAGCGACGTAGGCTATCTCGAAACGCTTGACGGCATGGTTGCGATACCAGTCAAGGGGCCACAAGTCAAGGACGTGCTCGATGTATTTGACGGAGTTGATATGGCCATTGATGTCCACATCATTATAATAGGTGTCGATGGTGCGCACCAACTGGGCGCCGTCAGACATCTTGACACGGCCACCCTTGTCGATGGGGCATTCCTTGTCCTTGACTATCCAGTTGTTGATGGCCCCGTTGTCGATGGCATAGATGTCGGTAGGCTGGCGCGTCTCCGTGTCAATCATCGCCCAAATGCTACGACCGTAGCCGTATACTTTTCCCTCTTCGCCAATGACGGCGAAGTTGCGGGAGGTGAAATAGCGCATGGCCGACTCCACCCACGTCTCGACATTGAACTTGGTGTATTGCTGGGGCATCTCCATCATCTCAATGGCTAAGCGCGACAGTACCCAAGAGCGGTTGATGCTCATCAGATATTTCATGCCGAAGCCACGCGCCGACGAGTGGAAGTCAGCGGCGTTGAGCATGTGATTGCCCAAATGCCCCATAAACAGCCGACCGCTGAAGTCGCAGTGGAACGGCTCGGCCATAAATTCGTAACGTCCTACTTTATCCATTAAACAATAACCATTAAACAATAACCATTAACCATTCTTCTGACGTTCTTCGAGGAATGCGCTGACTTGCTCCTGCATGCCTCGGGTGACCGCGATGCGACCGGAACGGGTGTACTGCAACACACAGCCGAAGGCATCGAGAGCACGGTAGAGGGAGATGATGTCCTCGGTGATGCCATGCTTCATGACGATGGTATAGGTGGGGTTCACCTCGATGATGCTGGCCTCGTGACGGCGTATGGTACGTGAAATCTCCGGGTTCTCCAGCACCTTGTCAGTAGCCAGCTTATAGAGTCCCGACTCACGTATAAAGAGCTGGTCGTCGGTGAAGTAGTTGGCCTTGACGACATCTATCTTCTTCTCTATCTGCTTGGTAATCTTGACAATCTGGTCCTCGTCGCTCCAGGCGGTAATGGTGTACTTATGGACACCCTCTATCGAAGAAGCCGACACGTTCAGGCTCTCGATGTTCACCTGCCTCCGGGTAAACACGGCGGTAATCTGATTCAGAATACCGGCAATGTTCTCCGAGTACACCAACAGCGTATATAATTTCTTCTTCTTTTCTTCCATAATCTGTCGTGCGGTAGCAAATTATTCACTTTTCACTATTCACTTTTCACTTAAATCTCCAGCATCATATCGTTGACGTTCATGCCTGGTGGGGTCATGGGCAGCACGTCGTCGTCCTCCTTGATGGCACACTCCAGAATGAACGGGCCATCGGTAGTCAGCATCTTCTCTACTGCTGCACGGAGGTCCTTGCGGTCAGTAACGGCCACGTAAGAGATGCCATAGCCCTGGGCGATGAGTTCGTAGCAGGGATTCATCATCTTGGTGAACGACTTGCGGCGCATCCAGAACATATCCTGCCACTGGCGCACATTACCTAAGTAGTGGTTGTTCAACAGAATCATCTTCACCGGCGAACGCTGTTCCATGATGGTACCCAGTTCCTCGATGCACATCTGGAAACCGCCGTCACCCATGAAACAGCATACGGTACGCCCGGGGGCACCAAAAGTGGCTCCGATAGCGGCAGGCATACCATAACCCATGGTGCCCAAACCACCGCTGGTACAGACGCTGCGCTTGTGATGATACTTGAAGTAGCGTGTGGCAAAGAGCTGATTTTGACCGACATCCGTCACTAATACGGCATCGTCGGGAGCCTGTTCGGCCACGGTATGCACCACCTCGCCCATCAGTAGCGGACCCTCCTGGGGATGGATGGCAGGTTCGATGACCTTTTCACGCTCCTTAGCATCCAACTCCTTGAACGACTCGCGCCACTCCGCATGATTATTCTGATGGAGTAAAGCCGTCAGGGCTGGCAGCGATTCTTTGCAGTCAGCCACGATGGCGACATCAGTCTTCACGTTCTTGTCTATCTCGCTGCGGTCGATATCCAGATGGATAATCTTCGCCTGCTTGGCGTAGGTCTTGGTATTGCCCGTCACACGGTCGGAGAAACGCATGCCAATGGCGATGAGTACGTCGCACTCCTGCTCCTTCAGGTTGACAGCGTAGTTGCCGTGCATGCCCAGCATACCGACATTCAACGGATGGTTTGAGGGCAGTGCCGACAGTCCCAGCATGGTACGCCCTGCAGGAATGTCAGCCTTCTCGAGGAATGTCTTCAGTTCTTCCTGGGCATTACCCAGCTCCACACCCTGCCCTACCAGCGCCAGAGGACGCTTGGCATGGTTGATGAGTTCTGCCGCCTCACGCACAGCCTCCATGTTCAGCTGCGGATAGGCCACATAGCTGCGGATGAAGTCAACCTTCTTCGGTTCCCAGTCAATCTCCTCGACCTGCGCATTACGCGGGAAATCGAGCACCACAGGACCGGGACGGCCACTGCGGGCAATATAGAAGGCACGACTGACGGCCCATGCCACGTCCTCGGCATGACGTATCTGGTACGACCACTTGGAGATGGGCTGTGCCACACCTACGAGGTCTACCTCCTGGAAGGCATCGGTACCCAAGGCACCAATGGCCACCTGACCGGCAATGACCACAATGGGTGTCGAGTCAAGCATGGCATCGGCAACACCCGTCAGTGTGTTGGTGGCACCAGGACCGCTGGTCACCAAAGCCACACCCACCTCACCGCTGACGCGGGCATAGCCCTCGGCAGCATGGACGGCAGCCTGCTCATGGCGTACCAGGATGTGGTCGAAGCATTTCTTCACGCCACGGGTATAGTCGAACAGCGCATCGTAGGT
>CACXAG010000212.1 GCA_902765585.1 uncultured Prevotellaceae bacterium | reverse complement strand
TCCACCACGGACAGCCGTTCTTTGAAGAAGTCCGCAGCAGCCTGATAGTCTGCCCCACCCTCAGCGGCCTTTTCATCCATCACATAGGCAGCATAGCTCTGGCCTTCGTCTTCAATAGTTTCGCCGTTCATGATGCTACACAGTTGTTGCAGGAAGATGTCAACAGAACCGCCATCGAATACCAGGTGATGCACGTCCATCAGCAGATAGGCATGCTGTTCGGTAGTCACTATTTCAAAACGATAGAGCGGACCTGTACTAAGGTCGAAAGGCTTCACGAAGTCTTGTTTATAGAGAGCCAAGTCCTCTTCGCTCATCTGCTTGACGGGAATCTCTACAACCTGCTCCCAATCGGTGGTTTGTACGATGCCCTCTTCGCCATTACCAAAATGGACGGTCATCTGCGGATGCGCCTTGACGAGTGTCCTGACTGCATCGACCAGCGCTGTTGTGTCTATATCCTTCTGTAACTTAATGCAATATGGAACATTGTAGAGCGTGGACGTAGGATTCTTCAGACAGTCGAAATAGACACCAGTCTGGGCGTAGGAGAGCGGAACGCTGTTAGTGGTAAGTGGTGAGGGGTGAGAGGTGAGAGAAATGTTCTGCGGCTGAGAGTATTCTCTTACCTCTATATAACCTTTCCATATTTCATTTTCAATGCTTTGCAATGTTCCATCTTTTACCAATGATTTCGCATTGAGAGTAATGCCATAGCGTTTGTTCACTTGTATAGCCAACTTGATGGCGGAGATAGAAGTCAGACCAGCATATCCCAAAACGGTAGTAATACCAAAATCAGTGTTACCGATGATGTCGGCAACCAGCTCATGCAACTCCTCTTCAAGCACGTTCATCGGAGCTTGTGCAGTTTGTTGCTGTGGCACAGCAACAGACTTGACGGGCGTCGGTAGCGCCTTCTTGTTCACCTTCTGGTTCTGGTTTAATGGAATCTTCTCAATCTGCATCGTTACAGCAGGCACCATATATGGCGGTTTCTGGTCGAGGATGAAGTTATTCATAGCCTCGATGTCAACCTGCTCATCCGCAACGACATAGGCGGCAATGAACTTACCGCCACACTCTGACCTATGGTCAGAGTGTGGCGATGCAATCTCATCATCAAAGGCCTGTACGGTAGCATCCTTGATGCCTGGGAACTCACGGATGACAGCCTCCACCTCCTTCAGTTCAATGCGGAAACCACGAATCTTTACCTGACCGTCTCTACGACCTACAAACTGGATGTCACCCGATGGCAAATAGCGCACGATGTCACCCGTACGATAGGCGTGGATGTATTTCTCCTCAGCGGTGAAGGGATTTTGGATAAACACTTCTGCGTTTTTATCCGGTCGGTTCAGGTAGCCGAGCGCCACATGTGGTCCGGCTGCCCATAATTCACCCATTGCTCCCACAGGCAGACGATACCCCTGTTGATCGACCACGTAAAGCCGAACGTTATCCATAGGCTTGCCGATGGGAACGTCCGTATCTTTCTTCGTGATGGGATAGATGGTGATGAGGATGGTGGCCTCTGTGGGACCATAACCGTTGTGCAATTGATAGCCATGGGGCGGAGCGATACTGGCCAACTTCTCGCCGGCCACAGACAGATGCATCAAAGAATGGTTCTCGATGTTCGTTGCAAACTGATAGCCCACCTGTGTCGTCATGAAGGTGTGGGTGATGTGTTCGCGCTCCAGATATTCGTTAAGCGACACAAGGTCCAGTCGAAGTTCCTCTGGAATGATATGTACGGTGGCACCGACCGTCAACGGCGGATAGATGCCTTCCTGATGTACATCGAAACCATAGCTGGCATATTCGGCCACATGGTACTCCGGCTTCATATCGTAATACTTCCAGTACCAGTTGCAGTAGCACACCAGGTTGGCATGCGTCAACTGACAACCTTTGGGGACACCTGTCGAACCGCTGGTATAGAGCAGGATGAAACGGTCGGAGGGCTTCACTTCTGGCAACGGGTTATTGGTTATTGGTAATTGGTTAATATCCCTCGTCAGAAGGACTTCCCCTTGATATTCGTCAACGAGGTCACGTAGCGATTCTTCTGCAATAAGCAACTTGGCAGCAGCATCCTGCACCATGAAGTTCAGGCGCTCTTTTGGGTAACTGGGGTCCAGAGGCTGATAGGCACAGCCTGCCTTCAGAATACCGAGCGAGGCAATAGCCATCCACTCGCAGCGAGGAATAATGACAGACACGGCATCGCCCACGCCAAGTCCTTTAGAGATGATATAGCCTGCAATACGGTCGCTGATATCGTCTACCTCGGCGTAAGTATAACGATGATCCTTGAAAACGACGGCTTCGGCATCCGGGGTAGCCTTGACCTGACGGCGGAACAGCGACACCACCGTCTGCGTGTCATCGTAGGGACGGTCTGTGTCGTTGAACGAGTCGAGCAACGCCATCTGAGAAGCGGTCGTCATGTTGATGTCGCACAGTTTTTCCTGAGTCAGGAAACCCTCTACGACCGCCTCGTAGCTCTCCATGAACTGACTCATGAGCGCCTCGCTGTATTCGTTGCCATTATACTCTGCTTCCACCACGAATCGTCCTTCCTTGATAACGACCTTCAGATAGAGCGACACCTCGCGGCTGTTGTTACAAAGAAGAATAAATTTCATCGGCTTGCCACAGAACGGATTGTTGTCCAGCGTGTTTCCGTGCCAAATAAACAGCGTGGCAGGTTGCAACCCCAAGTCATTGATGGCATCACTATAATTGTATAACCCATGTTGTCGACAGCCCTTCATCTGCTCCTCTCCAGCCTTGATGAAGTCGAGCACACGGGTGTCACTATCGAACCTGGCATACACGGGCACCGTTTTCACCAGCATGCCCACCGTACGGTTTGTGCGCTTGTCGGCACGCCCATTATGTACCGTATTGAACAACACCTGCTGCTCATTATTGTATTTGGCCAACAGATAGGCGTAGGCGGCTGTGAAGACGGAACTGCGGAAGACGCCGTTTGTCTTGCAGAAGGCATCCACCCGATCCTTGTCCACCGCCATGGTCCTTGCCAGGATGGCGTCCACAAACTGCTTGTCATCGCGGTCGGGCAGCAGCGGTGAATAGCAGTCACCGCAATCGAAATTTTCCGCATACCATTTCTTGTCATCCTCAAAGGCTGACGTTTGGCGCTGCTTCTCTTCTGTGACAGCCAACTGGGCCATCGTCAGCTGTTCTGGTTCCAACGATTCACCATTGTAGGCTTTCTCGATGTCAGCCAACATAATTCCTTGAGAGCCTCCGTCGAAAAGTGTGTGGTGGACATCCTGGAAATAATAAAAGTGTTCTTTGTCGCGCAGCAGGCGAATGCGGAACAGCCGGTCGCCTACGATGTTGAAAGGCTGAACCATCGCTTTCTTGGCAGCCTCAAT
>CACXAG010000211.1 GCA_902765585.1 uncultured Prevotellaceae bacterium | reverse complement strand
TAACGGTAGCAGGAATAAACAACGAAAGATATGACATCCTTATGGGAATGATGCCGAGATTCACATTCCAAGCGTAGTTTTCAACCGCACAGGTCGAAATTTTTCTCGATTTCTGTTATATTTTGCAATCTATTTCAAACTCTATTCTTCTTTTTTCAGCACCACCTCAAAGGGTGGGAAACTTTAGTCTTTTAATTATGGAGAACAAGAACGTAACAACGAAAAGTGAAACGACAATGAGAGGAAAGTATCTTAACCCCAAAGCGGATTTAACCTTCAAGCTGGTTTTCGGCGAGCATCCCGACTTGGTGATGAGCTTGCTCAATGCCTTGCTGCCACTGCCTGAAGACGGACAGATCGAGAGCGTCGAGTACTTGTCACCAGAAATGGTTCCTGAGAATCCAGCAAAGAAAGACAGTATCGTTGATGTACGATGCAAGGATCAGCAGGGGTGCCAGTTCATTGTAGAAATGCAACTCTATTGGAACGAGGAATTCAAGCGCCGTGTGCTGCTCAATGCCTCCAAGGCTATCGTACGCCAGCTTGACAAGGGTGAGGACTATTCGCTCATTCAGCCAGTATACTGTCTGAGTCTGGTGAACGACAAGGCTTTCGACTATGAGACCGATGAATTCTACCACGACTATGCCATCGTTGATGTGGAACATACCGACCGCCATATAGAGGGGCTACGATTTGTGTTTGTCGAATTGCCGAAGTTCAGACCGCAGAACATTGCCGAGAAGAAGATGGCAGTGTTATGGCTTCGCTTCCTCACAGAGATTGCAGAGGATACTGTCGAGGCTCCTGCTGAGCTCATGGAGAACACCATCTTATGTAAACATTTACATAAGACGATGTATGTAAAGTCTTGTATTATGTAAAGTCTGCTAGACTTTACATAATATCTCAATGTTTCGTCTGTAAGCTCTTCAGGTAGGACAGCAGTTCCTTGTCGCTTTGCCAGGAGGTTCTGCCCTCCTGTACTATTCCCGGATTCAGTTTGGACAAGGCTTTCTGTTTCATCTTCTCGCTTGCTCTGGCATACACCTCCGTTGTAGTGGTAGAGCCGTGTCCGAGGAAGTCACGTATGTAGACGAGGTTGATCTCCGCCTCCAGCATGTGCATGGCTTTTGAGTGCCTGAAACTGTGACATCCGATATCTTCAGGAATCAGTTCCGGAGAGGCAGTCCTTGCCATCCTATGATATTTCTTCACGATGTTCAGCACGGCCATCCTGCTCATCTTGTTCCCTTGCGGGTTGGGGAATAGCGGACGACACAGGCACTCTGGGCTTGTAAGCCTTTCCTCTGCCATATATTGTCGCAGGTTTGCCACCTGTGTGTCAGACAGGGGTACGACCCGCGCCTTGTTCCCTTTTCCCAGCAGTCTCACCGTGACGGTCTCGTCAAATCGGAAGCATGAGGGCGTGAGGTCGATGAGCTCCTGCACTCGGCATCCACTATCGTAGAGCAGGCCAAGCAGAACGAAGTCACGCCTTCCTTTCCGCGTCTTGAGGTCAGGCTGTCTGAGGATAATCTTCAGGCCCTCGATGGTGAGATATGCCATTTCAGGTGCCTTTGGCTTCTTTGTCTTAATGGACAAGATGTCCTGCCATTTTGCCAGACCGGCCACGTTCCTGTACTGCAGATAGCTGAAGAAGGAATGCAAAGCCCCAAGTCGTGCATTGCGCGTTGACGGTGAGCACTTCCTGTGTTTCTCTATCCACGACAGGAATCCGATGATCCGCTCTTTCGTGATCTCACTGAGCGTGAGCTTTTCCGGTCTGACAAGTTCTTCGGCTTCCATGTACTCGATGAAGAGCGAGAAGGTGTAGCTGTAGGTCGTGACCGTGTTTGGCGAGTAGCCGCACTCCACCGTCAGGTAGCGCCCGAGGAAGTCGGTCAGCGCATTCGCAAAGTCTGTCGGTTTCATGGGCTGTCCTCCTCTGCCAATCCTTTTCCGATTTCCGGGAACACGTATTTGTAGGTATCGTCCATCTTCATGAGCAGATGCGGATACATCTCCTTCGTAAGCCTCACGTAGCGGTTGGTGGCCTCAAGCGACTGGTGCCCCATGTACGTCATCAGTATGGGCATGGAACAGTACAGGTCCATCCCGTCCTCCGACAGCTTCACCAGGGCATTGACGCAGAAGGTGTGGCGCAAGTCGTGCAGGCGCGGTCCTTTGCTCCTTCCTCCATGGCCGATTCCCGCACGCTGCAGTACAATCCTGAAGATTTCATAGATGGAGCTTTCGGAGAATCTCAGCCCATTGGCCGACGTAAAGAACGGTGAGCCTGCATCCACGGACAGCCCGAGCCTCTCCTTGTATGCCACCCAGTCCTTGCATATCTCCCTCAGCGAGAGCGACATCGGCACAAGCCTGTCCTGCCCGTTCTTGCACTCGCGCAGGATAAGGACTCCCTGTGTGAAGTCCACGTCCCGGTGCGTCAGCTTCATTGCCTCACCGATGCGTATTCCCGTGCCGTAGAGCATGCGGACGAGGCACGGCATGGTACACCGGACTGAGTTCATGTAGTGCCTTGTCAGCGTCAGCTTGTCGCATTCGCGGAAGATGGCGGCCATCTCCTGCCTCGTGAAGATATGGGGTACAAAGCCTCTGCTCACCTTGGGCAGGCGTGGCATATACGACTCATACCCTATTACCTGCAGGTAGGAGGAGAAGCCGCGCAAGATGCAGATGCGCCCACACCTGTTGTTTCCAGACTCCATCGGAAGAGGCTTGCACCATTCGTCGGCCAGTTCCTTCGATATGCCTATCTCCGTCTCACCGCGGTCGATGGTCAGCTGGTCGAAACGCCTGAGGCGTTCCTCCACATCCTCCATCTTGTAACCCAGTGAACGCTTGTGCCTGACATACTCTGCAATCAGGCTGGCATATATGCCGTGGTTGGGTACTCGGTTAGCCATACAGGTCATCGTAGAATGAGGATGAGACAAACGGCACGTCAAGTGCACACTGACGCAGCATATCTACGCTGACACGTGTGTAAAGCGTCGTGGTTTCAGAAGTCGCATGGCCCAGTATCTCGGATATCACGGGGATGGGCTGGTTCGCTCCGAGCAGGTTGGTAGCCAGGCTGTGGCGGAGTGCATGCGGGCCGTGCTTGCGCCCGGTAGAGTCTATTCCAGCAGCACGCATCCAGTCGCCGAGGCTCGACCCCAGCCCGTTCGCACTCAGTTCCCCATACGGGGCACGGGCCTTTATGAAAACATACGGGAGGTCTATCTGCGGACGGCCATAGCGGATATACTCAATGATGGCACCTCCCACCTCTTCGGAGAGAGGCAGCGTCACCCGCTTCCCCGTTTTCTGCTGAATGAGGGAAATGCGGTTGTTCTCCCAGTCAAGGTTGCAGAAGCGAAGTCCGATGATGTCCGAGATACGCAGGCCGTATCTTGCGGCCAGCAGTACCATTGCATAGTCACGCTTGCCTTGCGGATGGGTACGGTCGATGGCGGCAATCACCGCCTCGACTTCCTCCTTCGTGTAGACGGAGGGCAGTCTCCTGGCACGTACACGTTTCAGCTTGAACACTTCCATCCACAGCTGCTCGCGGTTGTCCGGGAGCAGGCCCTTCTCACACATCGACCGGAGGAAAACGCGGGTTGTCATGACAATGTTGTCCCTGTCAACCGTTTCCTTTGCCTTGTCCAACATTTCAAGGAACGCTGTCGCATCACGGACCGTGAAGTCCGCAAGCGTCTTGCCGGAGTCAGCCAGATACGCATACAGGTTGTAGATGCGTTCCTTGTAACGCTGAAGGCTTGATGCAGCCTTCAGGTGCGACTGCTCCTGAATGAAGAGGGTGAACGGCTCACCCTGCTTGCCGGGATAGGTTATCTCCTTCGGCATCACATGGCTCCGTCTAACCTTCCCCAGTTCCGTCATGTCGCTGAGTACGTCGATATGCCGTACACGCTCCTTCTGACGGTGTGTCAGCTGCTTGTAGTCCTTCCCATCATGCCATGCATTCAGGAACGCATCGCCCACTTCGCGGCTGTACTGCTCGTAACCATTGGCCTTCATGAACTCGGCCAGGTGATCCCATGTGTGGTTGTATCTTCCGATACATGAATCCTTGTACAGCATCGTACGCAGATAGGCTTCCACACGAGTCCTTGTTTCTGTTAATATTGACTGTGTCATAATATAAAGGTAAGCCAATGTGATGGCCTCCCAACAATATATTATGTAAAGTCGTTATGTAAAGTCTTACGCGCATCTTTTTGATTCACAATAACATTTTTTATTATTTGTTGCAGAACTTGACATAATGTGG
>CACXAG010000210.1 GCA_902765585.1 uncultured Prevotellaceae bacterium | reverse complement strand
GGCTGCCTGCGCGGCGGCTAATTTTAGGGGATCTCTACTGATTATTATGTACTTACATAAGGACTGGTCAACATTTTGGCTGAATTTTTCGTGCATTCTGCACATTTTGCACGTTGCTGACTCGTATTCTTCTGCAAGAATAATCGCTTAAGTAATAAAAACTGTCTTCATCTAATCTAATCTTAATCTTTATGATTACTATTCCATTTGGTCAACAATTTGATCGACATTTTGGTCAACATTTTGTCAGACCATTTTCATGATAGTCGCATCACAAACTCTGGATGGGAAATAATCCCATAAAGCACATTCAGCAAACTGTTTGCAAATTTAATGATTTCTTCTGACTAAGCTTTTTCTTCAGACGTCGCAACTTATTTCGCCACTTTCTTGCCGCCTACGACGTAAATGCCGTGGCGAAGGCTGCGGAGCGCCGGTGCACCCTGTCCCAGCCTTCGTCCGCTGAGGTCGTGTATGGCAAAGTCTTCGCGCCTCAGCGCCTCAGTGTCCTCAACGCCCTCAACGCCCGTCGGCACGTCGTCGTTGTTGGCCTCGCCGTAGACGTTGGTCTGGTAGAACCTGACGCGGTAGGGCCACTGCTCCTCGGTGTTGTCTATCCATCCCGTGAAGTTGTGTGTCCAATAGGTCGAGGGTGCTCCGCTGATGACGAGCCACACGTGGCTGCAGCCTGCAGGGCAGTCGAAGGCGATGAGTTGGTCGGCGTCGTTGTAGCCGGCGCGGTGCATGTCGCCATAGACGCGCGTGCCGTCGCTCTTGAAGGCTACGAATCCGATGCGCCATCCAGCGCGCGTGATGTTTTTAGCGGTGTAGCCGTCGGCACCGGCCTTGCCCTCGAACTCCACGTAGAGCGTCTTGGCCTTGGAGGGAGCGTTGAGGCGGATGGCATTGTTGCCGTAGTTCTCGATGCAGTCTTTCTTCTCGGGCCACCAGTAGCCGTCGTCGTCCTTGGTGAGTGCTGTCTGGCTGCGCCAGCTGGCCTTGCCGTCGCCGATGGAGCGTATGGGGTCGAGGTCGAAGGTGGTCATGCGTGCTCCCCACTCCCAGAGTTCGTCGCCGAGCTGGCTGACCTTCTGGCTGGTGGTACCCGTCATGCGGGTGCGCATGTAGGTCTCGAAGGGGTCTTCGGGGTCGCGGCAGTCGTTCCACAGCCGTCCCACGGCGTCCCAGCCGTGCTTGTGCACGAAGAGGTCCTGGATGAAGAAGTTCTCGTAGCGGAGGTAACCGGCGAGGGGGTGGCGGTGCATCCCGTTGAGGGAGTTCCAGAGCCATTCGTTGTCGTTGAGCAGCTTGCCGGGGTAATAGACGTAAGCCATCCACTGGGCGCACATCTCCCAGAAGGGGTTCACCGTGGATTCGTGCCAGTTGTACATCCATCCGTTCCAGTCGCCGTTGTCGCAGTGTACCTGGTACTGGAAGCAGTGGCCGATTTCGTGGGCCACGGTCTGTCCGCCGCGCGAGGTGTAGGCCCAGCGCGAGAGCGAGAGCATACCGATCTGGTTGTCAATGCCGCTGCCCTCGGCTTTCCATTCGCTGGTCGAGTAGAGGCGGATGATCATCTTGTAGGTGTCGCTCTTGGACTTGCCCTGGTTGATGGTGATGAAACCGAGCTTGTCGGCATACACCTCGAAGATTTTGTCGGCCGTCTCCAGTATGCCCGGGACGGCACTTGGCACTTCGTCGCCATATTCCTTCTCCCAGAAGAGCACCCAGTGCTTCGACTGGTAGGAGCGCTTGTAGCTCCACTGGTTGTTGTTGTCCTGCAGCTTCGCATCGCTGCCGCAGGCGCTTCCGCTGCAGTAAATCTTCTTGTCGACAGCCTTGATGCGTGTGTTCAGGCTGTTGGTGGCCGCTGCCAGCTGGTCGTCGGTCAGGGTGCAGTCCTTCACTTGCTCCTTGGCCGTGGCTACGGTCTGGTCAAGGACGCCCCACGCCGTGGCTTTGCGGGGCATGTCCTTCCACCACGCCAGCACCTTGTCGGCATAGGTGATGCGCTCCTGCAGCGATGTGTAGCGCGCCACCGACTCCTTGGCCGCCGTCATGGCTGCCGTCAGCGCGGCGTACGCTTCGTTCAGTGCGTTCTCGTCGTAGATGGGTTTGTTGTCTTCGCCGGTGCCTGTGCCGGCCAGTGCCTGGCGTGCTTCGTCGATGGCTTGGTTGAGACCGTCTGCTGCCGTCTGCTGCATCACGTTGGAAGCATCATCCTCAGCCTGCGTCACGAGGCTCTGCAGTTCCTTGACGATGTCCGACGTGCCGACCTCGCCGATGTACTGCAACTGGAAGTTGTCCACGCAGAGATAGTTCCCCGTGGGGTCCTCGGTCTGCACGCCGACTTCAATCTCCCCCTGTTCCTCCACGACGGAGAAGTCGACATGGTAGGTTTTCATGGCTGTGACGAGCGTCTTCGTGAGCCCGGCATAGAGGTATGCACCCTTCTGTGCGGCGCCTGTATTGGTGACACTGCCCTGTCCCGACTGCTGGATGTGCAGGGCGTTGGCCAAGAGGCGGTAGTTGCCCTTGGGCAGCCCTTTCAGCACCTGCGAGAGGCTGGCGTCAGAAATTTTGTTTCCCCGGCTGACCCATGCCTCCATATAGTAGGTGCCGTCCTTCTTGGTGAAATAGCTGTTGGTCTGTGAGCTCATGCCCAGGACTGTCCATCCCGCCGTTCCGTCCACCTCGAACGAGGGGTTCTGGAGGTAGCGGTCGGTGCAGTCGAAGGGTGTGCTTGGCGAGGCGTTCCACCATCGGTAGGTCTCTATAGCCTCTTTCAGAGCCTCGTCGGCAGCCAGTACTTCAGAGAGCGGAGTCTCGCTGCCGTCGTAGGCAGCCTGTGCGCGGTCGATGGCCGTCTTCAGGTCGTCGGCTCCCCGTCCGCTGCCGTCGGCATAGAGGGTGTTGGCTTTCTGGAGGGTCTTGTTCAGTCCGGCCTTGCTGTCGTCCATGCTCTGTACCAGAATCTGCACGTAGTCGATGAGCAGGTTGGCCGAACTGCCGGAACCTGTGTTCTCCGCTGCCGTATAGCCAATCTGTATCTTGCCTCGGGTGCTCTCGGTCAGCGTGAAGGAGATGTGGTCCAGCGACCACGTCTTCGAGGGATAGCCGTTGAGCGTGGAGATGACGGCAGTGCCGTTCTGCGGAATCCACGCCAGCTGCGACCTGCCTTTCGTGGCGCTCTTGCCGTTGTAGGTGGGAACGTTGATGGTATAGGTGCCGGCGGGCAGGGTGACGTTCTGGCTGTAGGTCATCGCCACGCCCCAACCCGTCGACAACGCCAGCGCGCCACCCTCGCTGTTCTGGTAGCCCTTGGACGGTACTTCGCCGCCGGCCGGTGATGGTGTAATCAACGGTGAACCCGGCTGTCCATCCCGTGATGGTCTTGATTTCCTGTTTCACCTCGGTGGTGGCTCCGGCCTTGTGGTGGAAGCCGCTGTCGAAATCGTAATGGGTCAGGTAGTCGGCCGTGACGTCGGTCTGTGCCGAGGCCGTCAATGCTGCTCCGCAGAGCAGGAGCATGATGTTTCTTTTCATGAGGGTTGATTTTCTGGTTGTTGACCGCTTTCTGCCGAGAGGATAAAGGCGAAGTGGTGGGGCAGGTTGCCGTCGATGGTGTATTTCGGCAGGGTGCGCTTGCCCCAGGTGTCGGTGCCGCCCACACCATGGACGTTGAGGTCGATGTTGACACAGACGAATCGTCCTCGCGGCACCTCATGCGGGTGAAGCAGTCCGAGGTCCTCGTCGCCGTAGTCCCAGGCGCTGACGCAGAGCGGCTGAAGGCCTTCGATGCGGACGGTGCGTCCGGGCTGTGAGAATTCTATCCACCGCACGTCGCAGCGGTAGCCGTTGTCCTGCGGGTGGATGTACTCGGTCTGGAAGTCGCCGAGCGGCATCGCGTACTCGCCGAGGAAGGCCGACCGTTTGCGGTCGGGATAGTTCTCCCACGGGCCGCGGCCATAGTAACGAACCTGCGTGAAGTTGGCAGGCAGGCGCATCTGCATACCAAATCTGGGCATCACGGGGCGGTCGTGGGACGTGGGACGGTAGTCCATCTCTACGAGGATGCTGTGGTCGTCGAGTGCGGTGTAGCGCACCTCCACGTCCCTCACCTCCTTCCACATCGCCGTGCGGCGAGCAAAGCCGGCGGCACTCTGGTTGTCGTTCTCAGGTTTCCAGAAACAGGGTTCGAGAGGAGCCTGGAGCAGCTCGCGCCCGCCGACGATCCACGAGGTGAGGGCATTGCCGCAGACGGTGAAGCCCTTCGCCTTGCCCTCCGCCCTCGCACACTTCGTGATGTCGGTCTTGGCGGGGAAGGTGTATGGCTCCAGCACAAACTGCTCGCGGGCCACGGCAAAGCCCTTGTCTGCCCACGGCATGTCGCACCGCAGGCGGGCATAGACGTTCAGCACGGTCTCACTGCCGTAGCGCAACGTGTCGTAGGTGTAGTCGTATTCGCTGAGGTCGGTGAAGCAGTCGCGGTTGATGACCTTCACGTTGCCATTGCCCTCTCGCTCAAACTGCACAGGAGCATAGACGTGCTGCACCTCATAGTATGCCGGATGAGGCGTGCGGTCGGGGCCTACAATGCCGTTGATGAGGAATCGTCCGTCATTGGGCTGGTCGCCGAAGTCGCCGCCGTAGGCCCAGAACTCGTCGGACTGCAAGGACAGATCGGCGGAGAAACGCAGGGGGCCACCGTCGATAGGCTTGGCCAGCCCTTGATCCGCCCAATCCCAAATGGCAGCTCCAAGAATGCTGGAATCAGCGTAGATAATATCCCAGTATTCCTGCATATTGCCAGTGGAGTTACCCATTGAATGAACATACTCTCGCATCATGAACGGACGGTCGCTGACGCGTTCTGCCACCTGTCGCATTTCTTCGGGGTAGAGGTAGCTGTCGTCGTAGATGGCAGAGTAGCGACGGTCGCTGTCGTAGAAAGGTGGACGTGTTGGATCCAAGGCAACAATGGTATCGCGCATGGCTTTTGCGTTTGCTCCAGCTCCTGCCTCGTTGCCCAGACTCCAAAGAATGATGCTAGGATGGTTGCGGTCACGCAGTACCAACGAGGAAGCACGATCTACATGTGCCTTTAGCCACGTAGGATTGTCGCCCATATCCTTGTTTCCGATGCCGAAGCCGTGGCTCTCATTGCAAGCTTCGTCCATGACGTAGAGACCATAACGGTCTGCCAACTCATAAATGAGCGCTGTGTGGGGATAGACCGTGGTACGCAGGAAATTGATATTGGCCTGCTTCATCAGTCTGATGTCCAGTTCGCAAGTGGCATCATCGACGTAGCGGCCCATGCGAGGATGGTGGTCATGACGGTTGACGCCACGCAGTTTCACGTTCTGTCCATTGATTTTGAAGACCTCACCCACGATGTCTATACGTTTTACACCGATGTGATAGTCAAAATGTTCTATGGTCGTCCCCTTGCTGTCACGCAGTTCAACAGCAAAGGGATAGAGGTGTGGTTTCTCTGCCGACCAGAGACGCGGATGCCGAAGCTCACAACGAAGTTGCACGTGCATCGTGTCTTTGGCCGCAAGGCGATGCACGCTACCCTTGATTTCCTTCCCTTCAATGAGGAAGGCCACGTTCAGGTCCTTCACGCTTTTGCGGCTGGTGTTGCACAGTTCCACATCGGCCTTGACCTCTGCGATGCTGAAATCTGTGTTGGGGATAGCCGTAACATAGTAATCGCTGATATGCACGGGCGGCCTCACCCAGAGCTGCACAGGGCGGAAGATGCCACTCAGACGCCACATGTCGATGTCCTCCAAATAGGCTCCATCACTCCAGCGATACACTTCCACTGCAAGGCGGTTCTGTCCTTCTCGGGCGTAGCGTGTGATGTCGAACTCAGCGGGCGACATGGAGTTCTGACTGTAACCCACCTGTTGTCCGTTTACCCACACATAGAAGGCCGATTTCACGCCGCCGAAGTGGAGAATGATATTCTGTGTCAGCTCCTTGCGCGAAAGATTAAAAAAGGTGACGTAGGAACCCACGGGATTGCGGTGGTTGTATGCATACCACTCTTTGGGCGGTTCGCTGGTCACGCTGGGAGGATTCGGTTGAAAGGGAAACTTAAAGTTGGTATAGATGGGCTTACCGAAGTTCTGCATCTGCCAGTTTCCCGGCACGATGATGTGATTCCACTGGCTGACATCGAAATCAGTTCGATAGAAGTCTGCGGGCCGCTCGTCCGGATTAGCGGACCAATAGAAGCGCCACTGCCCATTGAGTGAGATGATTTCCTTGCATTCAGATTCGCGAGAAGGCAGCTGCAACGTCGCATGATAGGGCAGCTTGTTGATTCCCACCACCTGTGGGTTCTCCCAATCACGGACGGTGGCCTGAGACAAAGCCGAAGAGGTACATGCCAGACAGACGAGGGCACCAATGAGAATGTTTTTCAGCGTATCCATTTCTTATGATTGATGATGAAGATTCCTTTTTGGGTGGGATGAGAAATGCGGCGACCGCTGAGGTCAAACCATTCACCCTTTGCCGCTTGACTCTCCTCATTCTGTAAGAAGTCAATGCCAGTGGTCACGCTCTCGAAGATTTCGTCAATCTCGTTGGCGGTCAGGCAGAGCGCGTAGAGGCGGAAGTTGTCGAGGGTGCCGACGTAGTCGCCGTTGTCGTTTCTCGCCG
>CACXAG010000209.1 GCA_902765585.1 uncultured Prevotellaceae bacterium | reverse complement strand
ATGTCCGAATGCTCCACGATGTCAGCAACCAGTTTCTGAATTTTTTCTTCAAGTATGATTTCCTTTTGTGATTTGTTTTGCATAAGCATATAAAAATGGATAAAAGTGTATGGCCATTTCCATAAAGGAAAGACCATACACGCGTAACTAAATGATATTATATTCTGAACAGATTAGTACTCAGCATTCTGTGGGTCAAACTCTGTCCAGCCACGGAGCCAGTTGTCATTGTTTCCGAAGGCGCCGATGTAGCTGACTTTCTCGAACCATGAAGAGAGCAAAACGTCGGTGAAGCTGGCAGCTCCTAGCAATGGCGAACCGCTCTGTGGAAGGTACTGTACACCAGAATAGATGCCCGAGGTGAGCATCAAGTCGGAGATGCTCTGGAATACCTTGTTGCCCGTCTGCGACTTGAAGAAGGTGCTGCTGTAAGACTCTTGATTGGCGTCAATCACACTCTTCTGCACAGCATCGTAGAGATTGTCCTCGTAGCGTTTGTTAGCATCACTACCCGTCACGCCCATGCCGGCAAAGAAGATGTTCTGTAGCTTCAGGTTGCCAGCCTTTGCCACATCCTGTGTGTTACCCTTTTCTGCATCCACAATCAAACCTACAGGATAGCCTACGGCCACGGAGTTGAAGCAGGCCAGCTGGCTGCTGCGGCGAATCTGCATGGCACTCTGGAATTTACCGAGGGCAGAGCCGTTCTGAGGGAACACCTTGCCACCGTTGATATAGTCGGGTGTGTTCTCAAAGCCGCCACGTCCCATAGGGCCAATGAAGGTCACGTTGGAGAATACGGCAGAAGTGAAAGGTTCGGTGAGTGAACCGTCGGCATCGTTATCGCTCTCAAAACCGTTTGACTGTGAGGTGTCGGCAATGCGCGGGTCGCGGATGGAGAGCGCATACTGCACCTTACCGTTGTAACCGTTGTCGGTATCAAACTCATCATCCCAACCATTATAGGCCACCAGGTAACGGCAGTTGACATTGCCACCAAACCATTCGAAGGAGTCGTCGTTGGTGTAGCTTATCTGCACGTGGTCAATCTGTGTGCCAGCACCTACGCTGCCCAATGTCAAACCGTTGATCTCCTTATCCTTCTGGAAAGGATAACCTGCAAATTCTATACGAACGTATGAGAGCACACCGCTGTTGTCATTGGCATCATTGCCACCGTGTTTCGTGCGAGGACCACCCTCAATCTGCTGACCGAGCACACCCTTGTTGTTTGTACCGCGTCCGCAGATGACCAGTCCTCCCCAGTCGCCAGGCTTGCGGTTGCCCTTTGCCTCTGCTGAGGTAAAGACGATAGGAGCAGTCTCTGTACCCTTGGCGTAGAGTTTTCCACCTGGCTCCACGATAAGTGAAGCGGCAGAAGCCTTCTCGCCCTTGATCACAGTACCTGGTTCGATGGTCAGTTCGGCACCATCGGCTACGTACACCCATCCCTTCATCAGATAGACACCCTTCTTCAGCGTCTGCTTTCCTCTAAAGATAAACTCCTTATCACCATTACCGATGACGTTTCCGTTAGCGTCATCCTTGCCGTCTGCGCTGAAAGTGAGGTGGTCGCATGTCTTGATACTACCATCCGTGCCCCATAGATAGGCCGTTTGTTTCTCATCACCATTGTTCACGTCATTGTCTTTGCTGCATGACACCATGGTCATCGCCAGGGTAGTGGTCATCATTGCCACCGAAAGAAAAACTTTTTTCTTCATTGTTTTTATTGTTTGTTATTTCATCTTGCAACCCGGCCTTTCCGAATTGCATTGCAAAGGTATTCACAATATGTTTCTACTCTGTTACGCTGATGCTACGATTTTGTTTCGTAACCAGATTGTAATACTGCCAGATTTCTTTTTAGAACTGGAAACTAGCCGAGAATTGTATATTGCGCCCGGGGCAATAAGAGCGCGTAATCTGTTCGATTTCCCCTTGTGGGGTCTTTTCAAACTGCTTGAGCTGCACCTTTTGTGCCAGGAGGTCACGAACGGAGAGACGAAGATCGAGACGACCGATGCGCTTGGCAATGTTGAAGTCGAGCTGGTGGCGAGGCATTTCGTAACTGTCGGGGACGCGTATCTCGGTGTTACCGGTTCCCACGCTACGTCCTACACCAATCAGGCGCTTGCCAATCACGTTGTAGAGTAAGGAAGCCGTCCATCCCTGCATCTGCTCTGCTTTGCCGGGAATTTGGTTGCTGTTGAAGAAAAGACCCACATTGACCAAGTAGGGCGACTGTCCTTGCATTGGGCGCGATTCCTCCTTGCTTCCATCAGGGAAAGTGACGTTGCTCTTGATCCATGAGGCGTTGAGTGAGAGAGAGAGGAACGGCAGACGCATGAAGTCTAGCTGTTTACGAATGTCGAGTTCGACGCCATAGTTGTTGGCTCCCTCTGCGTTGAGGTAGGAATATACAAGGTCGGTGCCACCAGCCACAGTATACGTCCACTCGATAGGGTTGCGGAAGTGCTTATAGAAGAGTGAGAGGCTTACCACCTCACCCGCATGAGGATACCATTCCCAGCCAAGGTCGAAGTTATCAATATAAGTGGGTAATAGATTGTGATTGCCTTGCACGTTGCTGGCAAGATCGAAGTCGTAATAGACACTGGAAGAGAGTTCGCGAAACTCAGGGCGGTTGGTCGTGCGACCGTATGCCAGACGCACCTGCTGCTTGTCTGTAAGGTGGTAGGCAAGATTGAGCGATGCGAAGAGGTCGTTGTAGTCATAGAACGTAGAAAGAGGCGAAGGCTCCTGACGACGGGTGTTGGAGATGAGTTCTGTACGTACATACTCAAATCTAACACCACCATATATGTCAAATCGTCGGATGGGGAGTTTTGCGCTCACATAGCCGCTGCCCTGTGTGCTTCGGGCAGAATAGTTGTTGCTCCAGTCGATGAGCTCGTGCCAACTGATGCCATTCGTATTGGTCGGCGAACCTGTCGCACCATTGTCCATGGTCAAGATCATTGGCAGACCTGTCTCTGTATCCCAACCATTAAGTGACCTGGGCAACTGGCCACCCTCATACTGCAACGTCCATTGACGCGTCTCATAAGTTCTGCGACGATGCTCGGCATAGGCACCGGCAAAGAGGGAGGGTGTGAACGAACCGAAAGCAAACTCGTGCTTCCAGTTGGCAGCCGCCGAAAAAATGTGCTCATCCAGTTGGGACGTTTCCCGATTAAAGTCGTTCAGGTTGTCTATCATGAAACGGCCTTCTTCTTCCATCATGCTGTATCGCCTACGGTTGGGCAGATGGCGATTGGCGTACGCATAGCCAAGACTCCAATCAAGTTTGTCTGCTTCTGATGGTGTATGTTTGCCGTCCAACTGAACATTATAGGTGAGTCTTCGCTGGCGGTAATACTCTGCCTGACGCACATGGTCGCCCTGCGCATCAAAGCCATCACGATCCGTGTAACGATCCTTACCCAAGTGATTGAGAATCTGTTTCAATTCG
>CACXAG010000208.1 GCA_902765585.1 uncultured Prevotellaceae bacterium | reverse complement strand
TCGGCATTCTGTACGCCGTCTACGCGGTTGCCGTGCATGTCCTCGTTGGTGTAGTAGTAGTACGCCGTACCCCTGAAGGTGTTCGTACCCGACTTCGTGACGGCATTGATACCGCCGCCGATGAAGTTGGTCTGGCGAACGTCATACGGAGCAACCACCATCTGTACCTCGTCGATGGCATCCATCGATACGGGGCTGCCGCCACCGGGCAGGTTGGCGTTCAGACCGAAGTTGTTGTTGAGGTTGGCACCGTCGAGGGTGAAGTTCGACATCTTACCGTTCATACCGCCGAAGCTGTTAGAGCCGCCATAGTAAGGCGACAGCTTGGCCAGGTCGCCGATAGAGCGGCTGATGGTCGGTAGCTCCTGGATGGTGCGGTTGTTGATGTTGGTCGTAGCACCCGTCTTCTCGGCGGCAAACTTCGATGCCTTACCGCTGACGATGACTTCAGACAGCTCGTTGGCATCCTCGGTGAGCCATACGCTCAGGTTGTAGGTCTCACCCAACTGGAGCGTGATGTCCTTGAAAGTCTTGGTGGCATAGCCAATGTAACTGACGGTGACGGTGTACGGACCACCGTTACGCATACCCTGAATGGTAAAGCGTCCAGACTCGTTAGTCACGGCAGCATACCTTGTTCCAGAGGGCTCGTGTACTGCCTGGACGGTAGCACCGATAACCTCTTCTTTGGTGTCCTGCATAGACACCTTACCGGTTAAAGCAGAGTTTGTAACCTGTGCCAAAAGTGTCAACGTTGACGTCAACAGCATGGCCATGAATAATAGTTTCTTCCTCATAATATTGATAGAGTTTGTTATCTGGCTGCAAATATACTAAAAAATTCTATATGAACGTTATAAAACCCCATAAAATTTACACATCTTTTTGTCGGGTGCCCATTCGGGCCTCTACAACGTTGACTACATAGTCGCCTAATTTCTCGCATTCGTTGATGAGATCCATGTAGATGGTGCCCACGGCATAGGTGTATGCGTGGTTGTTGACATCTGTGATATTCTGGGTCTTCAACTGGTTGCGGTAGTTGTTGATTTCGTTCTCGATGTTGAACGTGCGGTTCACGTCGAACGACTCCTTGCGACCGCCCATCAAGCGGTTCATCTGCGTCAGCGACTGGTCGGTCAGCTCCATCATCTGGTGCAGGTGGTCGTACTGCCTCTCGATGAAGTGGTCCTCCTTGCCGTTATACTTGCGCGAGATGGTGCGGGCCATGTTGTAGCAGGCATCGCCAATGGACTCCAGCTCGCTGACCTCACGTAACATGGCACGGATCTTGGCCTTGGTGTCGTCTGACAAGTGAGCGTCACTGACGTTGTTCAGGTAGTTGGCAATCTCCAGCTCCATGTTGTCGCTGATGCCCTCGTACTTCTCAATACGGGTGTACAGCTTGTTGAAGTCGCCTGCCTGGCTGTCCTTCTTGCTGTTCGAGCTCGACGACAGCGTCAGCAGTTCGCGCACCATGCCGAACATGCGCTGCATACGTTCGGAGAACGACTGTATCTCCTTCTGAGCCTCGAGCACCGAGAGCTCGGGGGTCTTCATGAAGCCGGCAGTAATGAAGTGCAGGCGGAAGTCCTCCTCCTCGTCCACCTTCTTGGGCTTGATGACCCAGCATACGAAGCGCTCAATCTGCGGAATGAACCAGATGAGGATAAAGGTGTTGACGACGTTGAAGCTGGTGTGGAAGGCTGCCAGCACGAAGCTCAGTTTGGCGGCGTTGGCCAAGAAGGCAGCAGCACCGGCGGTATTCTTGGTCATAGCCACGTCGTAGCCCACCCAGCCGCACACCATGTCGATGAACGGACGGAAGACAAAGAGTATCCAGATGACGCCGAAAACATTGAAGAACATGTGTGCCAGGGCCGCCCTTCGTGCCTGGGTGTTGGCTGATAGGGCAGCGAGATTTGAGGTCACCGTCGTACCGATGTTCTCACCCATGACCAGTGCGATACCCTGATAGATGGGCAGTGCACCGCTGGAGCACAGGATCATGGTGATAGCCATGACTGCTGCCGACGACTGCACGCAGAACGTCAAGATGCCGCCTAACAACAGGAAAAGGAACGTCGTACCATAGAGCTTCAGAATGGAGTCCACGTTTGGGTTGTACGAGAACGAGGCAAAGAAGTCCAGGACGGCAGGATTCTCGCCCAGTCGCATCTCCGTACCCGTAGCTCTCAGCGTAGCCAGTGCAAAAATCAAAAATGCTAAACCAAACAGGAAGTCGCCGATATAACGGTGCTTTTTCTGATAGATAAGAATAATACCTATCAGGAATGCTGGATAGGCCAGATCTCCGATGTTAAACGACATACCTGCCGACATGATCCATGCCGTCAGCGTTGTACCGATGTTGGCACCCATGATGACGGATATGGCCTGTGCCAGCGTTAGCAAACCGGCGTTGACGAACGAGACGGTCATCACCGTCGTAGCCGTAGAGGATTGTACGGAGGCTGTCACCAGCGTACCCGTTAGCATACCGGTAAAGCGGTTGGTGGTCATGGCACCCAGCACATGACGCAACTGCGGACCGGCCATCTTCTGCAAGGCCTCACTCATGGTCTTCATACCGAACATCAGCAGAGCCAGAGAGCCTAAAAGCGTGAAAATTACCCAGATTGACATAACATTTGACTATTTGAAAATTATACTATTTGACAATTTTGCAATTTTTTACTTTATTACTTTTTTACTTTTTTATTTTTTTTGTACCTTTGCCGAACACTTAAAACGATACGTCTATGGAACAACAAATCCAAATCCGTTGCAAAAATAATAAAAAAACTTTAAATATCAGCATCGGAAGCAATCTTTCTGAAATTTTTTCTCAGACTGGGCTCCAAATGGAGTACGGTCCGATTAGTGCGAGGGTTAATAATAAGGTGGAAGGAATGCACTTCCGCGTCTATAAACCCAAGGACATTGAGTTTCTGGATTTGCATGATGCTTCGGCCATGCGAGCCTATACCCGCTCGCTCTTTTTCGTGCTCAACAAGGCTGCTCATGACCTGTGGACCGACTGTACGGTCATCATCGACATCCCTGTATCCAACGGCTATTATGTCGACCTGAGGATCGACCGCGCCATCACTCCTGACGACGTGCACGTACTACGCCAGCGGATGCAGCAGATTATAGATGCCGACCTGCCCATCCACCGCTATGAGATTACGACAGAAGATGCCATCCGCATGTTCCGCGAGTCACGCTCGTTCTCGAAGGTGAAGCTGCTCGAAGGCTCTGGCTCGCTCTATACCACCTATTATGATATAGACGGCTATGCCGACTATTATTATGGCTCGATGCTCACCTCCACCGGCCAGATTTATCTGTTCGGGCTCGAGTACTACTTCGACGGGATATTACTGCGCCTGCCCACACAGCAGAATCCAGCCCAGTTGGGCCCATTCATCCGTCAGGACAAAATGTTTGAGATCTTCAAGGAGCACCACCTGAACTCGGCCATCAGGAATGGGCATACCAATGGCCTGATTCAGATCAGCGAGGCCCTGCAGGAGAAGAAGATATCGCAGATAGCCGACCAGATAGCCCATCGCCCGGGCATCAAGATGGTGCTCATTGCCGGTCCGTCCAGCAGCGGCAAGACGACAACCTGCAAGCGTCTCTCCGTGCAGTTGGCCATCAACGGCATCCAGCCCATCGGCATTTCCTTGGACGACTATTTCCTGGACCGCGAGCAGACGCCACTCGACGAGAATGGCGACTACGACTTCGAACACCTGCATGCCTTGAACATCCCTCTGCTCAACGAACAGATGAACGCTCTCTTCCAAGGACAGGAGGTGGAGCTGCCCCGCTACAACTTCCAAAAGGGCAAGAGTGAATGGAGTGGCAAGAAGCTGAAACTGAAAGGCAACGAGATGCTGGTGGTGGAAGGCATCCACGCCCTGAATCCCGAGCTCACCGCCCAGATTCCCGACGAGCAGATATTCCGCATCTACGCCTCGGCACTAACTACCATCCTGCTCGACAACCACAACTACATTCCCACCACCGACAACCGCCTGCTGCGTCGTATCATCCGCGACTATAAGTACCGCGGCGTCTCGGCCCAGGAGACCATCCGTCGCTGGCCCAGCGTGCGCAAGGGTGAGAACCGCTGGATATTCCCCTTCCAGGAGAATGCCGACGCCATGTTCAACTCGGCCATGATGTTCGAACTGGCCGTCATCAAGCAACAGGCTGAGCCACTGCTGGAACAAGTGCCGGAAAACTGCGTGGAGTATGCTGAAGCCTATCGTCTGAAGAAGTTCTTGCGCTATATCCAGCCCATCCCTGCTGATCAGATTCCGCCGACATCGCTGTTGCGCGAATTCCTTGGCGGTTCCTCGTTTGAGTACTAAGAACAGCCTATAAAAGCGAATAAAAATGCAATAAGGGGGAAGAAATAGCCCTTTTATTGCATTTTTATTGCAATTTGTTTGGCTTTTACATAAATATTTACGACCTTTGCACCCTGATTGAAAAAAACATATACATATTATATATATTATGGCTGAACAATTAGAAGTGAAAGAGCTGGACCAAGTGGTTGTCCGCTTCTCTGGTGACTCCGGCGACGGTATGCAGTTGGCCGGAAACATTTTTTCTACCGTGTCGGCAACGGTCGGCAACGGTATCTCTACGTTCCCTGACTATCCCGCCGACATTCGCGCCCCGCAAGGCTCGCTGACGGGTGTCTCTGGTTTCCAAGTGCACATCGGTGCCGGGAAGGTCTATACCCCTGGCGACCAGTGCGACGTGCTGGTGGCGATGAATGCTGCTGCCCTGAAGACGCAGTACCGCTACGCTAAGCCGGGTGCTACCATCATCATCGACACCGACTCCTTCGGGCCCAAGGACCTGGAGAAGGCGCAGTTTGCTACCGCCGACTACCTTGGCGAGATGGGCATCGACCCCGACCGCGTCATCCAGTGCCCGCTGACCACCATGGTCAAGGACTGCTTGAAGGACACGGGCATGGACAACAAGGCCATGCTGAAGTCGCGCAACATGTTTGCCCTGGGTCTGGTTTGCTGGCTCTTCGACCGCGACCTGTCGCTGGTCAGCAACTTCCTGAAGGAGAAATTCGCCAAGAAGCCCGCCATCGCCGAGAATAATATCAAGGTGGTGCAGGCAGGTTACGACTATGGTCACAACACCCACTCCAGCGCTACGAACGTCTATCGCATCGAGTCGAAGGAGAAGGTGCCCGGACGCTATATGGACATCACCGGCAACAAGGCTACGGCCTACGGTCTGATAGCTGCTGCTGAGAAGGCAGGTCTGCGCCTCTATTTAGGTTCATACCCCATCACTCCCGCTACCGACATCCTGCACGAGTTGTCGAAGCATAAGTCGTGCGGCGTCATCACCGTACAGTGTGAGGACGAAATCAGCGGTGCCGCCTCGGCCCTCGGTGCTTCGTTTGCCGGTGCACTGGGTGTGACGTCGACATCGGGTCCTGGCATCTGCCTGAAGTCAGAGACCATGAACCTCGGCGTCATCATGGAGCTGCCGCTCGTCGTCGTCGACGTACAGCGCGGCGGTCCTGCCACGGGTCTGCCCACCAAGTCGGAACAGACCGACCTGCTGCAGGCACTCTTCGGACGTAACGGTGAGAGCCCCATGCCCGTCATCGCCGCCCTCAGTCCTACTGACTGCTTCGATGCCGCCTACCAGGCTTGTAAGATTGCCTTGGAACACATGACGCCCGTCATCCTGCTCACCGATGCCTACGTGGCCAACGGCAGCGGTGCCTTCCGTCTGCCCGACATCGCCAAACTCGACGCCATCAACCCGCCGTATGTTCCCGAGGAACTGAAGGGCACATGGACGCCCTATATGCGTGCTGAGAATGGTACGCGCTACTGGGCCGTGCCCGGTCGTGAGGGCTTTACCCACATCCTCGGCGGACTGGAGAAGGACTCGAAGACGGGTGCCATCTCGACGAACCCCGAGAACCACGACCTGATGACGCGCCTGCGCCAGGAGAAGATAGCCAACATCGAGGTTCCCGACCTCGAAGTGGAGGGCGACGCCGACGATGCCGAACTGCTGATTGTAGGCTTCGGCTCTACCTACGGTCATCTGCACTCGGCTATGGACGAGCTCCGCGCCGCCGGCAAGAAGGTGGCCCAGGCTCAGTTCAAGTTCCTGAACCCGCTGCCCAAGAACACCGCCGCCGTGCTCTCCAAGTACAAGAAGGTGGTGGTGGCCGAACAGAACATGGGTCAGCTGGCTGCCTACCTCCGCATGAAGGTCGACGGCTTCGTACCCTACCAGTTCAACCAGGTCAAGGGCCAGCCGTTCGTCGTATCCGAACTCGTCGAGGCATTCACAGAGATCATCAACAAGAAGTAATAACAACCACTGATATTTTTTTACGACCACGAATTTAACGAATAAAACGAATTAATTTTTATCGAATTAAACGAATATGAAGTACAGCAATAATGTTATCTTTCCTCAAGAATCATACGCCATTATAGGTGCTGCTATGAGAGTCCATAGCGCACTGGGATGCGGGTTTACAGAGAAGGTTTATCAAGACGCATTAGCTGTTGAATTCACTGGTAGTGGAATTCCATTCCAGAGAGAAGTAGAGCGATCATCGTTGAGTTGAAAGCAGTCAGAGAACTTGATGATTTGCATCGCTCTCAAGCATACAATTATGCAAAAGTATCAGACTATCAATTGGCACTACTCGTCAATTTCGGAGAACCATCACTTACGTATGAAAGATTGGTGGTTTAATCTTCGAGCAATTCGATAAAAATAAAAAATTCGTATAATTCGTGAAATTCGTGGTTGTAGAAAAAATAAGTGGTAAAAAATAAAAGTATTATGAGTTATACAGCACAAGATTTTAAGAAAGGGCAGCCGAGGTGGTGTCCGGGGTGTGGTGACCACTTCTTCCTGGCCTCGCTCCATAAGGCTTTGGCCGAGATTGGCGTAGCCCCCGAGAATATTGCAGTCATCAGCGGTATCGGCTGTTCGAGCCGTCTGCCGCACTACATGGCCACCTACGGCATGAATACCATCCACGGTCGTGCCGCCGCCATTGCCACCGGTTGTAAGGTCGCCAATCCCGACCTGACGGTCTGGCAGGTCAGCGGCGACGGTGACGGTCTGGCCATCGGCGGTAACCACTTTATCCACGCCAACCGCAGGAACATCGACCTGAACATGATTCTGCTCAACAACCGCATCTATGGTCTCACCAAGGGTCAGTATTCGCCCACGTCGCCCCGTGGCTTCGTGTCGAAGTCGAGCCCTTACGGCACGGTCGAGGACCCGTTCCGTCCCGCCGAGCTGTGCTTCGGTGCCCGCGGACACTTCTTTGCCCGCTGCGTGGCCACCGATGCCAAGGGTACTGTCGAGGTGCTGCAGGCTGCCTACCAGCACAAGGGTGCCAGCGTCACGGAGGTGCTGCAGAACTGCGTCATCTTCAACGACGGCTGCCATGAGGCTGTCTACAACAACGAGGGTCGCAAGAAGAACGCCATCTACGTGCGCCACGGCGAGAAGCTCGTCTTTGGCGAGAACAACGAGTTCGGACTGGTGCAGCAGGGCTTCGGCCTGAAGGTCGTCGAGATTGGCAAGGACGGCTACACGCTGGACGACGTGCTGGTGCACGACGCCCACTGCGAGGACAATACCCTGCAGCTGAAGCTCGCCCTGATGGGCAACGGCGACGGCTTCCCCATTGCCCTCGGTGTCATCCGCGACGTGGAGGCTCCCACCTACAACGATGCCGTCCACGCCCAGCTGGCTGAGGTCTCTGGCCAGAAGAAGTACCACAACTTCTCCGAGCTGTTGGAGACCAACGACACCTGGGAGGTGAAATAACAATACGAAGTCAATAGAAATGTGGTGCTGGTGAGGTAGGTTTACTTCATCAGCACCTCTTGCATATAGATAGCATCCAGACTCCAGAGCGCGGCATCGTTGGTGTTCGACGTGCTGTCGCCATGTTGCCACAGGGCATCCCAGACGGTTGCTGTCCGCTGCGGGTCGCGGTCCATCCAGGCGGCGTATGCCTCCAGTCGCCTGACGGGGAAACGGCTCTTGCGGATGTCGAGTGACATCTGCTTGTAGCGGCGGGCGAAATCCAGCCAAGTGGCCGCAAACCGCTCATCGCGCACCATGGGCATCAGCTCGTTCATCACCTCGAAGCCGCCCATGATGGTCATCAGGTGGTTGGTGCTGCGTACCGACGGGTCGCCGTCGTAGCTGATTCTTCCTGTTGCGGGGTCATAGCCCTTGGCCAGATTGCCGGTGAAGATGCCGTCGGGGAGTGCCGCGATGCTTTGCAGGCCGGTCCGTATCTTTTCACGATACTTGGTCGTGCCGAACCGCTCCCGCGCAGTCGTGCCGGAGCCTGGCAGGGATACTGGCTGCGCGGCTCTGCCAGTCGCATGGGGTCGAGGTGGTAGAGCAGCGTGTCGGCATCCGTCTGCTCCCGCATCAGGTCGCCGGTGCGCTCGTCCGTCGTCAGGTAGTAGTAGAAGCGGTCGAAGGCCGCCTGACTGATGCGCGCCTCTTTGGCGCCACAACCCCAGTGCGTGACATTATGGCGGCTGCCCAGCGGGGCGAAGGGTCCTATGTGATAGGTGTCCACCTCGCTACAGTGGCGCGTCATGGCCTCGGCCATGCGCCAGATGTCGGCCCGGCCCGTTCTGAGGAAATTGTACCAGAGCCACATCGGGGTAGCCAGTTCCGTGTTGTCCCAGGCAAATCCGCCCACGTCGTAGCGCCACTCCTGCCGTTCTTCGTCGTAGGTGTGCATCACGTCGCCATAGTTCCAGAAGCCATACCATTTATATTTCTCTATGTATCCCTGGTACGCCTTGACGTAGGCCTCTAATCGTTGCTCCACCCGGTCCGACGGGTCCTTGGGCAGCGACCAGATGCCAAAAGCCTGCTTTTCGTGCAGATATGCCGGGGTGGGCAACAGGCGGACGTCGGCGGCGAGCGCTTGTGCCGACAGCGCGATGACGTCCTTGCCCGGATAGCCGTCGCAGACCATCAGCGTCAGGGTGCTGGTGCGGGCAATGCCGTACGGCGTGCTCATGCCCTCCTGCACGTCCTCGTAGCTGGCCTGCAGG
>CACXAG010000207.1:3568-4780 GCA_902765585.1 uncultured Prevotellaceae bacterium | reverse complement strand
ATTTCCGTCAGTGTGTGGGAATTGACGTTTCCAAAGACAAGTTCACCGCCTGTCTCCAGATGTATGACAGGGCCAGCGACGTGGGCTGTCACACGATGAGTATCGACTTCGACAACACGAAGTCAGGTTTTAACCAGTTCGTAAAATGGAGCCGGAAGGAGGCCGTAAAGGGCTTCCCGCTGACCTATCTAATGGAGCCTACAGGCGTCTATTACGAGCCTTTGGCCTACCATCTGCACAAGATCGGGCAGACGGTCTACGTGGTGCTTCCCAACAAGGCCCGCCGAGGGCATCAAGACCAAGACAGACGCGATGGATGCCCGCTGCCTGGCCCTGATGGGATGCACAAGCCGCAAGCTGAAGCCATGGTCGCCTCCGGCACCGATTTACCGTGAGTTGCGCCAGATGACGCGTTTCCACACTGACCTGTCGCAGATTATGACCTCTGTAATGAACCGCATGGAGTCACTCAATCATATGGAGGAAGCAGACAAGACAGTCCGCAAGAATTGTCAGAAACTCATTGACGAGATTGACACACTGATGGAGAATAACGACAAGGCCATCATGCAGAAGATTACCGAGGACAAGGAGTTGGAGGCCAGGGTGAAGCGCATCGCCAAGACCAAGGGACTCGGAGTGACCACCGTCGTATGCATTGTTGCAGAGACAGAGGGTTTCCACCTCATAGAGAACAGAAAGCAGCTCACAAGCTATGCCGGGCTCGATGTGAGAGCCAAACAGTCAGGTAGGGAAGACCCGAAGCATGCAATCTCAAAAAAAGGGAACGCTCACATACGTGCAGCACTCTACATGCCAGCACTGGTTGCTGTTCGCTACAACCCGCAGATAAAGACTGTATACGGGAGGATATGTCAGAAGCACCCCAAGCAGAAGAAGATTGGCGTGACAGCCGCCATGCGGCGTCTGCTCCTGCTTATATACACTCTATGGAAGAACGGCGAGGAGTATGACCCGATGCGCGACAAGACGCACACACACCAAAAGAAGATGAAGGAAGAGGACACGGAACTGGAATATGAGCCGGAGGACTGCATAGGACCAAAACGTGACCCTGCAGACTGGAATGCGACTGACGAGCACGGAAATCCCCCTTTCTAACAAAAGTGGCCGCGTCTCGAAACACAGCCACACGAGATAGTACCTTTGGCAAGTTGCGCCAGTGACTTCCCTTGATGGCTGCAAAGGTAA
>CACXAG010000207.1:0-3563 GCA_902765585.1 uncultured Prevotellaceae bacterium | reverse complement strand
AATTATGCTTTTAAATGTCAAACGGATAATGTTTGTTAATATGTTCTATTTTTCTTCTCTTTTATTTGGAGATTAAAACAGAATCTGTCCCCACGGCTACCTCTGGCATCAAGGGCTTCCGGGCAGAACTGCATGGCATCTCTAACCTGCCGTTCTTCTTCTACAGAGTCTTAAGATATATGGATGACTGGTTTTGCCTTTGCTTATGCAGTCGTGCGGGTCTGTGGAGGTCAGCCACGGAAAAATCCGGGTGCGCCATAAAAGGACTATTTTCGTGTTTTTCTATGCCATCCCGTGGGGTTAGACACTGTAAATGAGACTGATGATGATAATGGCAGTAGTCAAATAGGCCAGTTTCACCGGGAGACCGATGCGCAGGTAATCCGTTGCGCGGTAACCTCCCGGGCCATACACCAGCAGATTGAGCGGTGTGCTGATAGGAGTCAGGAAGGCAGCATTCACCGCTAGCAAAAGAGCGATGGCAAACGGAAGAGGGTTGCACCCGATCTCCACTGTGGCATCATAGACGATGGGAAACATCAAAGAGATTGCGGCCGAATTGGATACGAACTCGGTAACGACCGCTGCCATCAGACAAAGCACGATCATCACCAAGAGGGGATGGCTGCCGCAAAGATCAAAGACACCCGCCGCCATCTGACCGGCCAAGCCTGTCTTCTGGAGGGCCGTACCCATGGCAAGGCCTCCTCCCAGCGATATCAGGATGTTCCAATTGATGGCGTTCATGGCCTGCGATGGTGAGCAGCAGCCAAACACCAGCATCGCGCCGGCGGCGATGAAAGCACTCTGCAGCAGCGACAAGACGCCAGTGGTAGCCAGCAACACCATACCAATCATGATGGCCGTCGAGACGAGCGGTTTCAGACCTGTCACGGGAATCTCGGGAGAATCAAAGAACTGCAACTGTGACTTCAGTGCATCTGTATTGATCTTCTTGCGAGGCTGATGGGCGAAGAGCAGCAAGTCGCCGGCATGCAGGACAATCTCGCGTGGCGACTGGCAGATGCGCTCACCCTTACGCGATACGGCCACCAGCGTCATGCCGTGATCCTGCTCGAAACTGGTTTCACACAGACGCTTTTCTATCAGGCTGCTGCCGAAACAGATGTATGCTGTCCGGAGACACCGTTTAGCACTTGTTCCATAGACGCTGAACACGGAATGGTCGGGACTGACGAATCCCATCTCCTTAGCCAGTTCCAGCAACTCATCTATCTTGCCCGAAAAGATCAGCCGGTCACCGCCTAACAGGGGCTCGTCGTCGCGCACTGGCAAGACCTGCCGCTCGTCGTCGAAGTGAATCACTTCCACGAGGCTGCCGGCATGCACACGGTTCAGGCCCAGTTCACCGATGGTTTCGCCAATGTGGCGATTGTTCGAAGTGACCAGCATTTCCAGAGTGTAGTCGCCGGTATTGTCAAAAGCAGACTCCGGGGTGCTGATGTCCGGCAACAGTCTGCGAAAAACGATGAGTACCAACGTAGCAGCCACAAAACAGACCACAGCGGGAAGCGTCGATGCAAAAATGCTCAATGACTGACCGGTTTGTTGCTCGTACATGCCGCAGAGCAACAAGGCCGTCGGTGTGGCGATAGCGGCCACAGGTCCACCCATCCCGCCAGCATAACTCAAGGGAATGAGAAGCTTGGAGGACCGGATGCCC
The DNA here is from genome assembly GCA_902765585.1 of uncultured Prevotellaceae bacterium. GTDB lineage: Bacteria > Bacteroidota > Bacteroidia > Bacteroidales > Bacteroidaceae > Prevotella. The sequence continues at coordinate 1,879 of CACXAG010000207.1, read as the reverse complement.
AACTTCCTTGACCAAAGCTTGACGACACCTACACAAAGGGCAACGACGGAAGTATTGTTCACAAAGGTACTCAACAGGGCCACAGGCACCATCAGGTGCAGCAGGGGTCGGACCTCTCCCCTTGGCTGACCGAACACGTGTTTCGTCATCCACAGAAGTACCCCTGTGTAAGAGAGCCCTGCGACAATGACGAACATAACCCCCACGATCAACACCGACGAGTTGACGAATCCGGAAAAGGCCTCGGTAGTGTCCAGCACCCCCGTCACGAACAAAATGCCGACGGCACCCAGAAAGACCACGTCGGTCCTGATCCGAGTGAACAGGAGCGCAGCCATCAACGCTACGATCGTCACAAGAGTGATCCAGGCATCAAGGTCAATCATGCTTATGATATTGAACAACTAACATGGTGAGGTCGTCTTCCTGGCTGTAGTCCTTGATAGTCAGGTATCCGCTCTGATAAAGAGCTGGCAGAGGGGCCTGAAAAGTGTCAAAGGCATCGTCGAAGGCATCCGACTCACACACAACGCCGTCCACGTCGGCGATCTCTATCGGCGGCATCTGACGGAGCATGTCGATAAGTGCGCTTGGCGTGGCGCTCTCGAACCAATACTTCTTAATCTGCCAGGAGTCAAAAGCCTTCACCAGACTGAAGGGATTGTAAATATCGGTCATCCCCTCGCTGAAGTGATAACCGTCGTACATGCGCTTCAACTCAGCCAGCGTCTCATCGTAGGTCTCCTTGCGTTTTTCTGCCAGCAGCTCGATGTCTGGGCGCATCGTCGTGGTCAGTTCTTCCTCTGTGATGCCGCATATGCTCTCGAAGGCGGGCATCATGGAGATGTTCTTCAATTGATTGATGGTGCTGAACACGCCCATCTGCGAGAATTTCGAGATGCCTGTGATGAATACCAGCTGCAGATGCTCGTCCAAGTCCTTCAGCGGACTGAACAGGTTCTTGAAACGGGCTTTTACGGCCTTGGCCATCTCATCGTCGCCGATACTGTGGAGCATCATCTTGTCGTACTCATCCACGAGCAGTACCACGCGCTTACCTGTCTCCTTGTGAGCCGTGCGGACGAGCGTGTCCATGCGCAGAAAAGCGTTTTTCTCCTTAGGTATGATGCCGTACTGCTGTTCATATCCCGCCAACGTCTTGTCTATCAGCAGTTCCAACTCACCAATGTCCAACAAGTCTTTGCTAAAGTCAAACCTTAGCACGGGATACTTCTCCCACTTCCAGTCCGTCGTGGCGATGTAGAGTTGTGGCTGCTCAATGCCCTGCTCAGTAGTAAAGGCCTCGAACAACTCGCGGCGGCCTTCAAAGACGGCAGCCAGCGTCGATACCAGCAACGACTTTCCGAAACGGCGCGGACGGCTGAGGAAGTAAGGACAGCCCCTGGTGATCATCTTGTAGATGAGCGGGGTCTTGTCGATATACAGGTATCCATCTACACGGAGTTTCTCGAAACTCTGGATGCCTACGGGGTATTTTCTCTTCATTGCCATATACCTTTAATCTAAAAAGCCATTTCGGGGACAAAGATACGAATAAGCGAGCAAAATACCAAATATTTTTGAGATTTTTCGAACCGATGGAGCAGCGAGAGCCATCAAACTTGCTTGAATGGCCGAGTCGCGACAGAGGTCGGCATAGCCAACGTAATCTTTTTCAACACGAATGATCACGAATGACCATCAATAATTCATAATCGCTCGGCTTTGCCGCTTGCTACCGGAGGGACGCAAGAATTCGTGGGCAATTCATGGCGAAGTCGATCAGGGGGACAGGTCATTGATCTTTTATTTTGAAAGGGGAAGGGATTCGGGAGTCAAAGCGACTTCCGTTTTTTCGTCTGGCTAGGGCACGTCGATC
>CACXAG010000206.1 GCA_902765585.1 uncultured Prevotellaceae bacterium | reverse complement strand
CTTGCGCCAGGCACCAGTCTTGCCGCTCTTCGAGGTGGTCACGTCAAACGTAGCCTGAAAGATGAAGGCTGGCAACTTGCGCTTCAACGAAGCGTCGCCCGTCTCGCGGAACTTGTCGATGTTCTCCGCCCACTGAGTGGCCCTGACGAGGGCCCAAAACTGGGCCTCGTCCACGGGCAACGTAGGATTCACAAAACTCTTCTGATAACTAAACATACTAAATTCGTGTAATTCGTTAAGTTCGTTGTTAAGGTTTAGCAAAACTCCAGCATGTCCAGTTCCATCTCAATCTTCTTCACGGCCTTGTAGACGTCGTGCACCATCTTGCGACCGCTTTCCGTCCATACCAGTCGGACGGTCGTGTGCGTCTGTCCGTCGCGGCCCACCCGGTAGTCGGTGCGCGTCTTGGCCAGTCCCTTGCGGGCGAAGTCGCCATACAGCATATACTGTCCGCTCTGGTAGTAGATGATGCCTTCCTGCAGCAGCATCCGCGTCAGGTCGTAGACCGTCATGCCCAGTTCCTTGGCCACCTGCGTCATCGTCATGCAGCTCACCGAGAGCAACACCTGCTGACAGTAGTCTGCCTGCGCGGCCAGCCGTTTCACCTCCTTCGGCAGCAGCTCGTAGCGACCCGTCTTCCTAATCTGCGGCAGCACCTCCGAGGTCACCCAGTGCTTGAACTCCTTCGCCTGCGGCAGCTTCGAAGAGAGCACCAGGCTGTAGAGACCGCTCTCGTTGATGATGATAGGGGCTGTTCCGTTGACGGTGAACGAAACGTTCAGCGTCTTGTCTTCCTCATCCACGTGGTCACGCAGCGCCTTTTGCGGGTTCTTGTACCCCAGTGCCTCTGCCACGTCCTTGCCTACAAAGAAGGTTTCTCCCTTCTCGTTTGTCATGGTGCGGATATCTCCGAACATCTCATGACGGAAAATTTTCATTGCTTTCATAATCGATTCGAATTTTATGAGCATCGGAATTGCGGGTTTTAGTTTGAGCTCAATTCGTACGTACACATTTCCACGCTCATCCTCCGACTCGGTTAATGCTTATTGTTTATTGTTTATTGTTTATTGGTTATTGTTTATTGTATCATGATTTTCTGTGTTCCTCTCAGGCGCACCACGCCGTGGCTCTGCAGTCCGGCATTCTTCAGTCCGTCGCTCATCTGCCAGTGGCAGCAAACGAACTGCTGTTTCACTTTCAGCCCCATTTTCTTGCAAACGCGATTGCCGTCGTTCAGGACTTCCTTCATCGCGCACGAGGCGCACATTTTCTTCACCGTGATGCCGTAAGCATTCACGCAAACTTCCTGATGCTTCATAGTTTGAAATCTAATTTGTTCTACCATATTTTTTATCTGCTTTTGTTACTTTTCGTCTTTCGACACGGCAAAATTACGCACAAAAAAAGGGCGACAGAAAGAATCCGTCGCCCAATGGCAGTTCATGGGAGTATTTATGGGAGTTTCAGGTGTTTTGGCTTCGTCATGGGAGTTTCCCAAAAAATCATGGGAGTTTCAGGGAGTTTTCTGGGAGTTCCCTAAGCATGGCCACAGCAGCGTTGTAATAGCCCAGATAGTGCTGACCATGCACTGGAGCCTTCTCGTCACTCCACGTCTTAAACGGTTTCGAGAAACAATCCACAGCCATGCGTCGCAGTTCGGCCTCCTGAGGCAGGTGCTTGTGGTCAGGCAGCACGGAGAGCACCAAATCACAGAACAAATCGTAGCGATACTTGGGAACATATCCGCAGTCCATCAGCACGCGGCACGGACCCAGCCAGTGGCGTCCCTTCTTCATCTGCGATGCAATGCCCAGCAGCGCTTTCACCACATCTTCACGCGTCAGCTGTTTCTGCGGCTTCGCCAGCGTCTCGCCATTCTTGTTCAGATAGCGCTCAATGGACTGACGGATGTTGCTTACCGAGTCGTGAACATCCCTTTGCATGTTCCACACCATCCGGCCTACAAACTTCACGTCCATGTCCTCCGTCAGCAATATCGACTCGTAACGGTCGTTGGAAGGCACAAGCCAGTGGCGACCATGCTCATCCATATAGTACGACTTCAGCAATTCCTCACCATTAATCTTGACCGCCACGATGTCCTGATTGCGGAAGCGGCTGGTACTCTCCACCATCAGCAGGTCGCCGTCGTGGATGTTCACACCTATCATCGAGTCGCCCCGTGCCCTCACAAACGTCACGTTGAGCCCCATCGTCAGCACACCAGGCACCGCCATCAACTCTGGCGGTATGTCGCCCATCTCGTTGGGCAGCCCACAGCTGATACCCATGTCATAGTAAGGCACCAGCGTGTCGCACGCCATCTCCTTACCCAATTCTAAGATTTCACAATTGTAAAGCATTTCCGTCATTTTAGGTTTTAGTGGTTCAACTCATCCTACATAGAATTGCGAATCGCCCATTCGAATGTCATCAAAATACACCTTCGTCATCGTCATTTCCTTGTCTGGTATCGGTTCGGCCATCATAGCCTTTGCCTTATCCATAGCATCTTTGAAGTTCTCTGCCTCAACCGTGAGCTCTTTGCTCATCACAATGTTTGCTCTTAATTTGAATTCCATAAATCTTTAAAAAAATGGTTTGTAATAACATTAACTGCTGCCAAAGCATAGCATCCTACCTCAGCAATTCCGGCTGCAAAAATAATAGTAGGTTGTTCCAAAACGTGGTGCATGTTCGAGAAATCTTCACTATTTCTCGTAATTTTTTAGTGCATCGGCTAACATTTTGTGAATTTTGTCTACTAATGACTGTGGCTTGAGCACTTGGAGACGGTTGCCTCGTGACAGGATATATCCGCAGAAGTCCAATGTCGGACGGACATAATACTCAAAGTCTGTATAGCCGTCGCCGCTGCCTATCTCCACCTGACTATGGTGGGCAGGAAGATCACGCAGATAATAACCCTCATCACCGTATGCCCGAAGGACAATCCGCTCAGCTGGCACTCCCTCCATCCTGACTACGCCATAGCACTCACTGAAATAGTCCTCCGCATCGAAGTTTTCATCCAGTTCAAAAGCATCATTGCTGATGGTCAGCCCCTTCATCCTGTCGAATGAGAAAACCCTAAATTCGCCAGATTCATATCTTCCTAAGACATACCAGCGCCTGTTATACAGTTTGATGCAATATGGCGCCATCACATACTCTTTGGACTCTTTTGCACCATATTTGTGATAATCGATGATGACGAGCCTTTTCTTCTTCATGGCATCGATAATCGGCCCCAGATAACCTTTTGAAGAAGGTGTCTGTTCAAGGAGTATACGCTTCTGGAGGCTGAGACTCTCGCTAATGACTTGATTGACTGACAGCGTGGAGAGCATCCAGTTCTGAATGCTGTCCTCAGCAAGCACTTTGGGATTACCTATATAATACTTATAGTCGTTCTTGCGGTCACACTCGATGAAGATGCCGAAGATGTTCTCAATGGCATTCCTATGCCGAATGAAGGTGTTGCGTGCTATCTCCACACCACCGCTCATATCCGTCTGAACCCACTTTCGGTTGATTTCTTCCAAAGTGATGTTGCGAGCCT
>CACXAG010000205.1 GCA_902765585.1 uncultured Prevotellaceae bacterium | reverse complement strand
ACGACGTGAAAATAATTTCTTGACCTAGGTTTTATAACCTTTTTGTACGAGGTTTTCGGAAGTTTTTAATGGGGATTCCGAAATAATCTCGTGCCATTACGGTAGAAAGAAATAAACCCAAAATCTAAAGACCGATTCGGAACAGCGAGAAGTTGACGCTGCCGTAGCTGCGGTGCTCCAGGAAGTGCGGGTGCTGCGAGAAGTCGTAGTCCTTGCCGTGCTCCAGGACAAAGATTCCATCTGGTTTTAAAAGTGAAGAGTGAAGAGTGAAGAGTGAAGAATGCGAAGCCACACTTCGATCTTTAGTCGAAGAATTTGCTTCCGCAGTCCCTAAGATGAGGTCGGGAAGGGTAGGCAGTTCCTTCAGGGCGTAGGGCGGGTCGGCAAAGATGAAGTCGAACTGCTGCTTGCACGACTTCAGAAAACGGAAGACGTCAGCGCGCAGGGGCAACGCCCGGGGACTGTCCCCTGTGTGAGAAGCGGAGCGGATTACATGGGGACTGTCCCCTTTGTGCTCTGCGTTCTCTAACTTCTTCAGGCAATCCGTGATAAACCGATGGTGGTCGCGGTCCAGTTCGACGCTGATGACCTGCTGGCATCCTCGCGACAGCGACCTGCTGGCATCCTCGCGACAGCAGCTCCAGCGTGATGCTGCCCGTGCCCGAAAAGAGGTCCAGCGCCGTGGCCCCCTCAAAGTCCACGTACTGCACCAGCACGTTGAAGATGTTCTCCTTGGCAAAGTCCGTCGTCGGCCTTGCCTTGAACGACCTCGGTATGTCGAAGTGCCTGCCCTTATATTTCCCTGTAATAATCCGCATCCCTTAATCTTTCATTTTTCATTTTTCATCTTTCATCTTTCATCTTTTCAAGTAGTGCAGCATCATGTCGTACGGCATGCCCTCAATCTGCGTGACGGCGGCGCGGTTGAACTCGCCGGACGGATTGTTGACGTACACCCGCTTGATGAACTGCCGAACGAGCTCCGTCAGCGCCTCCTTCTCCGGCAGCGTGCCGGCCAGGTGCAGCTCGTCCTCCTCGGGCGCCATGCCCAGCTGCTTCCATACCGACAGCAGGAAGTAGACGGCATCGTTCGGGTTGTTGACGGGGAAGCTGTTGGAGAACTTAAATCGGTTCTGCGTGAAACTGTACACCTCCAAGCGGCGGTCGTGGAAGTATCCGTAGAGCTTGCCGCGCGGCCCCGTGAAGCTCTTCTGGTGCGTGTGGCGCCAGACCGTTGCCGCCACCGGCATCACGGTGACCTCGCCGAAGCGCTCGCTGATGACCTGCAGCAGGTCCTTCTGTATGGGGAATACGGCCACGGCGTTCAGTTCCGGCAGCACCGTGTGCACCACCGCCTGCTGCCCCTTCAGCGTAAAGGTGTGGCGGTAGAGCGCCTCGCAGTCCTTCTCGCTGAACAGGTCGACGGGCACGGTCAGCACCGGCGTGTCCACCATGACGTAGGCCCGCAGGTATTCCTCCTGCAGCATGGGGGACTGTTGCAGCGCCTCGCGCATGTTGGCCGCCAGCGATATGCCGCTCTTCAGCGGATAGCGCTCGAAGTCCACCTCCCTGCCGTTCGTCGTCGCGAACAGCATGCTCCAGGAACTGATGCGAATGGTCAGCCGTCGTGTCTTTTCTGTCGTCATCTCTTTTTACCCTTTCATAACGCTCAGCACGCAGAGCACAGCCAGTACCCCGCAAACCACTGCCAAGACGATGTTCGTTTTCTGTATATTTGTCATTTCGGCGACAAAGATACAAAATTTCTTGAAACTCTAAACATGAAACTCTAAACTTTTTCTTACCTTTGCACAGTTTTATGATTACCGATGAGTTGAGTGCCCGTGTGCGGGAAGCCCTGGGACTGCTGCCGACCCTGGAGCAGCATCAGGCCATCGAGACCTTCAGCCGGTTTATGACAGACCGGGACGAGCAGGTCACGATGGTGATGCGCGGCTGTGCCGGTACGGGCAAGACCACGCTGGCGGCGGCCATGGTCAAGGCGCTGCAGACGCTGGGTCAGCAGTTGGTGCTGCTGGCTCCCACGGGCCGTGCCGCCAAGGTCTTCTCGCTCTATGCCGGCCATCCCGCCTCCACCATCCATCGCCGCATCTACCGCCAGAAGTCGCTCGAAGGCGGCTTCGCGTTAGGCTACAATGCCGAGCACGACACGCTGTTCATCGTCGACGAGGCCTCGATGGTCAGCAACGGCAGCTCCGTGCTGGCCGACGACATGGGGCGCAACCTCCTGGACGACCTCATCAGCTTTGTCTACAACGGCCGTAACTGTCGCCTGATGCTCATCGGCGACCATGCCCAGCTGCCGCCCGTCGGCGAGACCGAGAGTCCCGCCCTGCAACCGGAAGTGCTGCGGCAATATGGCCTCCGGGTCTATGAGTGCCGCCTGAACGAGGTACTGCGCCAGAGCCAGGACTCGGGCATCCTGTGGAATGCCACGGAAGTTAGAGGTGAGAGGTTAGAGGTTAGAGGTGAGAGATTAGAGATGATGGGTGAGAGGATAGCATTGCCCAAGATACGCTTCGACGGTTTCGAGGACATCCGCGTGGTGCCGGGCGACGAACTGATTGAGTCGCTGGCCAGCAGCTATTCGCAGGTAGGACTGGACGAGACGCTGGTCATCACCCGTAGCAATAAGCGCGCCAACATCTACAACCAGGGCATCCGCAACACCGTGCTCGACCGTGAGGACGAACTCTGCACCGGCGACCGTTTGATGATCGTGAAGAACAACTACTATTGGAGTGAAAAAGATAAAGGGACTCCGGCAGGAAATTCTTCTAATCATTTTTCCCTTAACTATATTGCCAATGGCGACCGGGCGGTGGTGCGCCGGGTGCGCAACGTCCACGAACAGCACGGCTTCCGCTTTGCCGAGGTGACGATGACCTTTCCCGACTATGACGACTACGAGTTGACGGCTACCGTGCTGCTGGACACGCTGACCAGCGAGGCGCCGGCCCTCACCCGCGAGCAGCAGCAGCAACTATATAATAAGGTATTGGAGGACTATGCCGACGTGCGCCTCAAGAGCGAACGGTTGAAGAAGGTCAAGGAAGACCGCTATTACAATGCCCTCCAGGTGAAGTTTGCCTACGCCGCCACCTGCCACAAGGCGCAGGGCGGGCAGTGGGCGCACGTCTATGTGGACCAGGGCTACATGACCGACGACATGCTGACCGTCGACTACATCCACTGGCTCTATACGGCTTTCACCCGGGCCACGGAACGCCTCTTTCTGGTCAACTGGCCCAAACAACAAACTTTGAACTTTAAAGATTAAACATTAAATTACAGCTTTCGCATGTATTATAACGACCACAGATTACGCAGATGGCACAGATTATTTTATTGGGATTTTGTCACAAAGCGTCGGATGACACGGATTCCATACGCAGCAATAATCTGAGAAATCCAGATATAATCTGCGCAATAGCATCGTCAACGCGCAGCCAAAATCTGTGAAATCTGTGCAATCTGTGGTAAAATTAGACTCAAGGAACTTGAATTAAAGATTAAGCGAATTAAGATGATTTATTTGAACGACGACATAGCGAGTTTTGACGTGGAGGCGGCGCTGCCATTGCTGAGCGAGCAGCGGCGGGAGCAGACGCTGAAGTTCCGGTATGAACTGGGACGCAAGACGTGTGCGGCAGCCTATCTGCTGCTCTGCGAGGGACTGCAAAAGGAATATGGCATCACGGAGCGCCCGCTGTTTGAGTACGGCGAGCACGGCAAGCCCTTCATCGTCGGCCATCCCGACATCCACTTCAACATCAGCCATTGTCGCGAGGCGGTGCTCTGCGTCGTCAGCGACCGTCCCGTGGGCGTCGACATCGAGAGCATCCGCGAGTATCGGGACTCGCTGGTCCGCTATACCATGAACGACGCGGAGATAGCCCGGATAGAACAGGCGGAACGTCCCGAAGTGGCGTTCATCCGATTGTGGACCATGAAGGAGGCCAAACTCAAGTTGTCCGTTTCTACCTTTGCAATTGAAAAATTGAAGAGTTAAAGAATTGAAGAATTGAAATCATAATAACTAAAAACGCAAGCAATATGAAATTAGACGGAAGACGTGAAAGCTCGAATGTGGAAGACCGCCGTGGTATGAGTGGCGGTACCAAGGCCGGTTTGGGTATCGGCGGTATTATTGTAGTGGCCCTGATGGCCTGGATGACCGGCGGCAACCCGTTGGAGGCCGTGGTTCAGCAGGTGCAGGAGAACGGCGGACTGGGTTCGCTGACGGGAACCAATACCGAGGTGAACGCCGGACAGCGCGAGTTTACCGAGGAGGAACAGGCGCTGGCAAAGTTCTCGACGCAGATCCTGGCTGGCACGGAGGACGTGTGGTCGGAAATCTTCAAGCAGAACGGCGCACAGTATCAGAACCCGACCATGGTGCTCTATACCGACGGCACGCAGACCGCCTGCGGTCAGGGTTCGGCAGCCATGGGCCCCTTCTACTGTTCGGGCGACCAGAAACTGTATATCGACCTCAGTTTCTTCACCACGATGAAGAAGCAGTTGGGTGCTGACGGCGACTTTGCCTACGCCTACGTCATTGCCCACGAGGTAGGCCACCACGTGGAATACCTGACGGGTACCCTCGACAAGGTACACCAGCAGATGGCTCGTCTCAGTCAGACCGAGGCCAACAAGCTCAGCGTGCGCCTGGAGCTGCTTGCCGACTTCTATGCCGGCGTATGGGCTCACCACGACAACAAGCGTTTCGGTTCGTTGGAGGACGGCGACATCGAGGAGGCCATCAACTGCGCCCAGAAGATTGGCGACGACTACCTGCAAACCAAGGCCCGCGGCTATGCCGTGCCGGAGTCGTTCAACCACGGCACGTCCAAGCAGCGCATGAAGTGGTTTAAGCTCGGTCTCGAGACTGGCGACATCACGAAGGGTAACACCTTCCAGTGCTCCGACGCTGAATTATAAAAGGAACGTGGAACTACAGACCAAGGTAGAATATAAGGAACGTGGAACTCCAGACTAAGGTAGACATTGCACGTGCACCGTTTGAAATAGGACCCTGCGAGGAAGTATTGCTCGTAGGGTCGTGTTTTGCTGATGGCATCGGCCGGCGCTTCCGCGAAGAGGGCTTCCCTGTGACGGTAAACCCCTACGGCACCATGTATAACCCTGCCTCGGTGCTGCATACCATCGAGCGCTTCGAGGGGAAGCCCCGCACGGTTTTCATCACCTTAGGTACCAACCACGTATATATAGAAAAGGAGACGGGACGCATTGTCGACAACTGCGAGAAGCGCCCACAGTCACTCTTCCAGGAGGAACAGCTGACCGTGGCCGAGTGTGCCGACTATCTGCGGCAAGCCGTCGACGTGCTGCGCCAGCGCAATCCCGAAGTGCATGTCGTCTTTACCGTATCGCCCATCCGCTATCGGAAGTACGGCTATCACGAGAGCCAGCTCTCCAAGGCCACCCTGCTGTTGGCCGTGCAAGATGTATGCATCGGACTAAACGGACGGACACGGACTGAAGTCCCAGATTGTCCGTGTCAGTCCGTTGCTTATTTCCCAGCCTACGAGATTGTAATGGACGAGTTGCGCGACTACCGCTTCTATGCCCCCGACATGCTGCATCCGTCGCAGCAGGCCGTGGACTACATCTGGGAGCGGCTGGTAGACTACTGTTTCTCGGCTGATGCCAAGGCCTATCTGGAGGAGTGGCGGCCGCTGAAGCAGGCATTGGCACACAAACCCTTCCATCCCGAGGCTCCCGAATATCAGGCGCTGATGGATAAAACTATGTTAAAAGTAGCTGAGTTACGGAAGAAATATCCTACCTTTGCAATTGAAAAGTAAAAAGAGAAAAAGTAAAAAGGTAATGATATACTCTATAGAAAAGATTACGACGCTCATTGGAGCGCGGCGCATAGGCACAGCCGATGCACAGATAGGGTGGTTGTTGACCGACAGCCGCTCGCTTTGTTTCCCGGAGGAGACCTTGTTTTTTGCCTTGAAGACCGCTCGCAACGACGGCCATCGTTATATTGAAGACCTCTACCGCCGTGGCGTCCGCAACTTCGTGGTAGAGCAGGAATCTCTCACCTCTCACCTCTCACCACTCACCACTTATACCGACGCCAACTTCCTCGTCGTGCCATCGCCCCTGGCCGCCCTGCAGCGACTGGCCGAGCGCCATCGCGACGAGTTCAACTGTCCCGTGGTGGGCATTACGGGTTCCAACGGCAAGACGATGGTCAAGGAATGGCTCTATCAGGTGCTGTCGCCCGACCATAACGTCACTCGTTCACCCAAGAGTTTCAACTCGCAGATTGGCGTGCCGCTGTCGGTATGGCTGTTGGACGAGCAGACCGATGTGGCCCTCTTTGAGGCCGGCATCAGTCAGCCGGGCGAGATGGAGGTGCTGGCCGACATCATCCAGCCCACCATCGGCGTGCTGACGTCGTTGGGTGCTGCTCACCAGGAGAACTTCCGTTCGTTGGAGGAGAAGTGTATGGAGAAGTTGCAGCTGTTTCAGAATGCTGAGGCCATCATCTATAATTCCGACGACGACCTTGTGAGCCGCTGCATCCGTCGGGCCGGTTTCAAGGGTAAGCGCATCGGCTGGCGCCGCGAAGAACTGCAGGGAATGTTCGAATTGCCGTTCGGCGACGATGCCTCGTTGGAGTGCTCCATGGCGGTTGCTGCCACTGCTCTCTATTTAGGTGTCACGCCCCAGCAGCTCAAGGAACGTATGGCCCATCTTGAACCGGTAGCCATGCGACTGGAGGTGAAGGAAGGACAGCACGGCTGTACGCTCATCAACGACTCGTACAATAGCGACATCAATTCGCTGGCCATCGCCCTCGACTTCATGGCCCGCCGCGATGCCTCGTCGCCCGCCGCTCACCTCTCACCCCTGAAGAAGACCCTTGTCCTCAGCGACATCTACCAGAGCGGCCAGACCGACAGCGAACTCTACGGCGAAGTCAACGACCTCTGCCTGAAGCGCGGCGTCAACAAGCTGATAGGTATCGGACCCAACATCTCCGCCCAGCAGTCCTTGTTCTCCGTAGGCGAAAAATCTTTTTTCGCCACCACCAAGGACTTCCTCAAGAGCGACACCTTCCGCCAGCTGCACGACGAGGTCATCCTCATCAAGGGTGCTCGCGTCTTCGGCTTCGACCGCATCACCGAGCGCCTGGAGCAGAAGGTGCACGAGACCATCCTGGAGGTCAACCTCAACGCCGTGGTCAGCAACCTGAACTACTACCGC
>CACXAG010000204.1 GCA_902765585.1 uncultured Prevotellaceae bacterium | reverse complement strand
ACAAAATCAGGAATAAGCTTGCATAGTCCAAGAAAATTGCCTATCTTTGCACCGCCAAGGAGACGGATGCACGACGGCTAATGCCCGCTGCATCTTGCAAAAGAAACGGTGGGGGCATCGAGCCCCCAACCGCTTCTGCCAAGAAGAACGGAGTACACTCTGGCACAGCCTGCTGCCTGGCGATCCGCTCGACCTCTGGTCGCTTGCAAGACAAGAACCACATTAGGATTTGCAGAATCCAGCTAACTGTCAACCGTCTTAGGACATAGATTTTGGAGTGACAACCATCTTAGGAATAAAAAAAGTAAAGTGTAAACCAAGTTAGGAATAACAAATAAAACTGTCAACCAAAATCAGTACACTACACTCCCTTTAAAGGAATTATTTGTTCCCAGGCTGGGAATAATATTTTCCCAGGCTGGGAATAAAACATTCCCAACGTGGGAATAAATACTGGCGAACTGACTATTTGACGAACGACCTTTTAGCGATGAAGCTGCGGAATGTTGCAAGGTATCCATCGGGTACGTGGATAATCTCTGCATCCAAATCGCCTTCGACGTTTACCCCCACGTCTTTCGACGTTTGCGTTGATACCATTCTGGGACGACACAGCTCCTTTAGATACTCCGAGAGTAATTTCAATTATTCCGAAAGAAATTTCAAATACTCCGAGAGTAATTGGAAGCGGGTGCGGAGAAATGTTTGTCTTTGCTTCAATAAATGGCAGAAAATTTGGTAGTTTCAGTAATTATTCGTATCTTTGCAACTGATAAAATATATTTAGTTTGTGGGGCGAATATGGCAGATACAGATAATATGTTATCAGTTCTTGACAATTATACGCTAGAATCAATTGATGATATAGCCGATAAGTTGCGTGAAGACTTCAGACGTAGACGGATAGAAAAGAATCTGACACGTGAGGAAGTGGCACAGGCAGCAAATATAGCGGTCAGCAATATTGTCAGGTTTGAGCAAAAAGGACTTATCTCGCTGAAGAACATGATAGCGCTTGCAATGGCTTTGGACTATACGTCTGAAATCAAGAATCTGTTTGCGACCCCCAAATACGCCACAATGGAAGAACTGACGCAGATACGTAAGAATACCAATAAGAAGAAAGCGTACAAGAAACCATGAAAACAATAGACTGTCTTACTGTAAAATACCACGACCGGATTGTTGGTAAATTGTCGCTGACACCTGATGACAAGTTTTGTGCCTTTGAGTACGATTCTTCATTAGACAGGCTAAGCCTTGTAGGGTCAGGAGGTATGGGTGCCCTGACCTATCATCCTGAGACCATTATTCAGCATGGTACAGCCATCAATGACTTGGATTTACTTCAGCAGAAAGCACTCGAAGTATTGAAGGAACGGCAGGATTCGGATGCTGGACTTCTGCTGTATAACAGTGGTAATAGCGGCGGAGCGCGTCCCAAGGCCGTCTTTCACGATGAGGAAGGCCATTGGCTGGTAAAGTTCCGTCACACTTACGACCCTAAGGACATTGGGCAGCAAGAATACCACTATCATGAGACCGCACGAAAATGTGGCATCTGTGTGCCAGACTTCAAACTGATAAACGGACGTTACTTCGCTTCACGCCGTTTTGATATTGATGATCTTGGACAACGGATTCATACGGCTACAGCAGGAGGGCTGCTTTGTCTGTCACTGGCGAATCCCGTCCTTGACTATAGCAACCTGCTCGCGCTGACAGGTTATCTCACCCAAAATGCACTGGAAGTGGAAGAGATATTCCGCCGTATGGTATTCAACTATCTGACAGAGAATAAGGACGATCATTGCAAAAACTTCAGCTTCTACGTTTGCGAAGAATCAGCTGGACGTTATGTCTGGCATCTGGCCCCAGCCTACGACCTCACGCTCTGCACTGAAGGTTATAATGGCGAACATGCCACATCTGTTAACGGAACTGGTCATCCGACTTTCTCTGACATAATAGCCGTCGGCACTAAAATCAAAATGAAGGAGCAACGATGTCGTGAGATTTTCGAGGAGGTGGAGTCGAACTGTGGTGATCTCTTGCTTCATCGCATAAAATTATAACAAGAAACGAGAAATATGAACAAAAAACTATTATCAATCATGCTGTTGGTCGTGGCATTGATGGCTTTGGAAGGATGCGCAACGGCTGAGGAGAGGGCAGCAAGGGCTGCTGAGCAGGCTGCCAGAGTGAAGGTGGCACTGACGGAGAAGCGTTACAAAATCATGGTTGAACGCATGTATCCGATGAGGGGTGGCTCGAAAAACGTGTCGTCCAACTATTCGGTAGAGGTGAGAAACGATTCGCTGTTTTCTTATCTGCCGTATTTCGGACGTGCCTATCAGGTGCCGTACGGTGGGGGCAAGGGACTGAACTTCACTGAGCGCATCGGCAGCTATCGTGAGTCGCAAGGGAAGCACGGTCAGCGACATATAGAGATTGACGTGAGGAACGACGAGGATACGTATCTTTACACGATTGACGTGTATGACAACGGCAATTCGGATATAGAAGTACAGCCCCGCCAGCGTGAACGTATCTCATATTCTGGTGAAATGGTGTTTGAATAAACCACAAGCAAAATATCGAAGTAAAAATGAACAAAAGACTATTATCAATCATGCTGCTGGCCCTTGTCGCACTGGCAGGGCAGGCTAAAGAGAGAGTAATCGTGTGGGAACAGCCCACCACGGAGTATGGAACCAGCTACGGTGACGGATTCTTCAATCTCGCCCTCGACGTGACGAAGGTGGAACTGAAGGACAACGAGACCGTGGTGTATATCACCGCACTGCAGCGGTCGGACTATCCCGACTTCTGGTTTCAGTTTGCTGGCGACACCTATCTGAAAATAGGCGAGCAGCGCTATACCATCACGTCTGCTGACGGCATAGAACTCAACAAGCACTTTCAAACGAACAAGGACTACAAACGGGATATGGCTTTCCACTTCCCACCGCTGCCTAAGGGCACCAAGGCATTCGACTTCATCGAGGGCGACGGACAGGGCTCTTTCCAGATTAAAGGCATCAAACCTGTGGAGGAGCGTTGGAACCAACTCTTCCCTTCCTACTGGCGCGACAACAAGGGCGACTGGAAGATTGCCTTCTTTGACGACTGCGCCATCTACGACTGCAAGTTCTGGAACTACAAGGAGTGTGAGATAAACCACATCACAGGTGAGGCCGAGATGGTGATAAGCAATGGCAACGATGAACTGAATATCTTTGTAGGCAAGGACAAGAAAGGCACGCGCACCATACAGATTGGTAATCAAAAAGCCAAATATTCGATGATTACCAGTCGTTTCCTGCCTGACTATCCCACGAAGGACACCCGCGCGGACTTCGTGGATACTGACTATAAAGAGGATACCGTCACCGTTATCGGCTGGATCAAGGATATGCCGGAGTACTACAAGCAGCTGAAGACTTTTGATTTCAGTTACCAGGACCTCTATACTGACCAGCAAAAGTCTGTCAGTGCCAACTTGGACGAACAGGGACGCTTCACGGTAAAAATACCCGTTCTGAACAGTACAGAGTTCTTTATCGACTGGCGTCGTTGCTTCATCCGCACGATGTTCGAGCCGGGCAAGACCTACTTCATGCTCTACGACTTCAAGGAGGGTCGTCGTTTCTTCATGGGCGACGA
>CACXAG010000203.1 GCA_902765585.1 uncultured Prevotellaceae bacterium | reverse complement strand
GAACTCCTGCGGGGTCTGGCCGGTCTGCTTTTTGAACAGGCGGGAGAAGTACTGGGGGTACTCGAAGCCGAGGGCGTAGGCTATCTGGCTGACGGTGTCGGTGGTCGTGGTGAGGCGGTGGCGGGCCTGAGCGATGAGGTGCTGCTGGATGAGCTGCTGCGGACTATTGCCCGTCTGGGCTTTTACGAGGTCGCCGAAGTAGTTGGCCGAGAGGTTCAGCGCGTCTGCGAAGTAGCGCACGGTGGGCACTCCCTGACGTGCGGCTAGGCCTCGGGCAAAATAGTCGTCGAGCAGGACGGTGAAGCGCTGCATGAGCTGGCTGTCGACGGGTTCGCGGGTGATGAATTGGCGGTCGTAGAAGCGCACGCAGTAGTTCAGAATCAGGGCGACGTTCTGCGCCATCAGCTGGCGGGTGTGGCGGTCGATGCCGCGTTCCAACTCTGTCTCGATGTTGCCGAGGATGTCGTGCAGCTGCTGGCGCTCACGCTCCGATACGTGCAGGGCCTCGTTGACTGAATAGCCGAAGAAGGTGTAGGGCGACATCGATAATCCCTGCATCAGTGCCGGCGAGAAGATGAGCATCACGCCCTGGTAGCTCTGTTCGAGCGTGCCCAGCTCAACGTCGTGGTCGGGGGCGAAGAAGAGCAGCGTGCCGTTGTCGTAGTCGTACTCGTTGCGCCCGTAGCGCACGGTGCCGCAGCGTGCATCCTTGTAAACCACGCAGTAGAAGCCAAACGTATAGCGGGTGTTGCCAAACGAGCTGCAATCAGCAAGGTCGTCGAGATGGATGACCTCAATGAGCGGATGGCGGACATCGTCACGTCCGAGGGCATGCATGAATGCCGACACGGTGGGGAAATGGATTTGTCTTATCTTCATGGCGCAAAGATACAAATTTTTTCGCAGATAATGACTATCATCCTACATTTTCTATCTTCACGGTGTCCAACTCTTGCTGATAAATCACGCCACGCTCCTTCGAGAAGAAATCAATTGTCAGGGCGGCGAGGGCTACAAGGATGAGCGCAAGGGCAGATGCTCGGAGCCAGGGCTTATCGCAGAAGGTGAACACGCAGACAGCGATGACCATCATGACGGCAGAGACGATGATGGTCTGCGGATAGATCTTCATGAAAGCAGCCACGCGAGCCTTCTCGCTCTCCAGAAACTTCTCAGGCGACTCCTGGTATTGTTCCACGAACTGCTTGCTCCGCTGATGATTATTATAGGCTAATGCAGCTCCTCCTCCGATAAAGATTACCGCCACCACCGTCAATGGCAGAATGATGGCGCGAGCCGACTCCGACGAGCCCCAACGCCATGCCACAAGGGCCAGCAGGAGGCATACCACGCCTCCTGCAACCATTGCCAGATCCTCCTGAATTTCGCCAGTCAACCATTTGTTGGTATAGTCAATCAGTTCCATATTATCTACAATTATAACCGCCGTCAACGTTGAGGATGGTACCTGTCAGGAATTTGTTGTCGGGACTAGCCAGATAATAGATAGCCAGGGCAATGTCCTGCACCTCGCCCATGCGATTCATCGGATGGATGGCAGCAATGCCCTTCTCATCATAAGCCCCAGCCTCGATAGCGTGCTTCAGGATGTCGGTCTTGATGGCACCGGGAGCAACGGCGTTGATGCGGATACCTTGCTGGGCGTAGTCGATGGCAGCAGCCTTGGTCAGTCCCACCACGGCGTGCTTAGTTGCGCAATATTGTGCGGTGTAAATCAGTCCGTTGAGTCCTGCGATAGATGCCAGATTGACAATCGTGCCACCGCCCGTCTTCAGCATGGCGCGGATGGCATACTTCATGCCGTAATAAACGCCCAGGACGTTGGTGTCCAGCTGCTGCTTGAACTCGTCCGTCTCGGTGTCAGCCAGCGGTGCGGCACCCAGCGAGATGCCAGAGTTGTTGACAATGCTGTCCAGCTTGCCGAACTTGGCCACCGTCTGCTCGATGACCTGAGCCACCTGCTCCTCGTTCGTCACATCCAACTGGAAGAAGGTCATATCCAACCCCTCGTTCTTGGCTTCCTCGACGAATGCCTGACCCTTCTTTTCACTTCTACTTGTAATAACCACATTCCAACCGTTCTTTGCAAACTGGTAAGCCGTAGCCTTACCGATACCTGTTGTACCACCCGTAATGATAATTGTTCTCTTCATAACCGCAATTTTTTTTAAGTTATTAATACTGTTATTTGTTCTCGGCTGCAAAGGTACGACGATTTCACCGAACCATCGCTAAACAAATTACTGAAAGGTGTATACAAATTACTGATGGGGTGATTTTCCCTATTTTTTTACGCTAAACTTTGCCTTATACTGGCTGGGAGTCATGCCAAGAACGCGCTTCACGTAGCGGGTGAAGTAGTTGGTGGTGTTGAAATCCAGCTGATAGGCTACATCCGTAATCGACAGGTCTTCGCGTTTCAGCAGGCGGGCAATTTCTTCGGCAGTGAAGTGCTCGATGAAGAAACTGGCATTATGATGGCTCGCCTTGATACAGCATTCCTTGAGGTAATTGGGCGTGATATTCAGAAATTTGTTTTTATCTTTGCAGCCGAAAACAATTAAATAATGAAAGATATGATGAAAGATTTAGGAGCAAGAGCATTCAACTACGGTTATGCAAGTCCGGTATTGATGGTAGCCACGTATAATGACGACGGCAGCGTAAATGTGATGAACCTGCACGAATGTACCCGTACAAACGCAGGTCATCTGGCACTGTGTATCGGCAAACCCAAGAAGACGCACGAGAACATCGAGAAGCGAGGGGCATTTACGTTGACACTGGCCACGAAGGAGATGATGGCCGAAGTGGATTATATGGGTACGGTGTCGGGCTATCGTGTGCCTGACAAGTTTGAGAAAGCCGGTATGAAGGCCGTGAAGAGCGACCTGGTTGATGCGCCCATCATCGTAGGCAGCAAGGTGGTGCTGGAGTGCGAGGTGATTGAGTTTGTGGATATTCCCAACTTCAACTGCATCGTGGCCCGTGTGGTAAACCTGAAAGCCGACGAATCGGTGCTGGGCGCCAATAGCAAGATCGACACGTCAAAAATCGGCATGATCTTCTATGAGTCGTTCAACAACCAGTATTTCTCACTTGGTGAAAAAGCCGGAAACGCCTGGGTGGAAGGCCGGAAGTTTATGTGATACTGTCAGCGACAATCTTGCTTATACACGAAAATTCTCCATATCATCGCGATACGGAGGATTCTTTTGTGATAATCCAGGACCACAAGGTTATGGTACCAAGTACAAACCGAATAGTGGAGATTTTGAGTCATATAATCGGATTACCTTGGGTAGATGAAGGCACAATAGTTACCATTGCAACCTAATTTCATCGTCTCACGAAAGTAGAAATGGGAGATTTAAGAGATCAGTTTTTTCAGTTAAAAGGAAAGTGGAATGAGAAGGGGAGAGAATAAATCGGTTCATCTTCAGTAAAAAGAAAGAATTGTTTTTGGGGAAACATCAAGTCATTTCATTCAGCAATGTTTAGGTTTACGTTTACGTTTACCCATGTATATATACATGAGTCTCTAAACTGAAAATGGTAAACTTAATCATTATGGTTAGGGTTTACTTTACCTTATTATATATATAAGAACATCTAAACTTAAACCTAAACTTACACCGCAAGAGTCTATTCGTTTTTCTGCGTCAGCCTGATTTCCTCGTGGTAGAAATAGTTGAC
>CACXAG010000202.1 GCA_902765585.1 uncultured Prevotellaceae bacterium | reverse complement strand
CCCTCGATAGCCTCGAGAAGAGCACCACCACCAGTAGAGATGTAGCTTACCTGGTCGGCCAGACCGAACTTGTTGACACATGCTACAGAGTCACCACCGCCAATCAGCGAGAAGGCACCCTCGGCAGTTGCCTTGGCAATAGCGTCGCCAATGGCGCGGCTACCAGCAGTGAATGCATCGCACTCAAAGACACCGGCAGGACCGTTCCACAGGATGGTCTTGGCACCCTCGATGGCCTTGCGGAAGTCCTCCTGAGAAGCAGGACCAGCATCAACACCCTCGAAACCAGCAGGAACCTGGTTGGCGGGGCAGGTGATAATCTGAGCACCCTCCTTGACAGTCATCGTACCGAAGTCGAGACCGTTGGTAGCGGTGCAGTCAGAACCGAGCACGAGCTCTACGCCATTCTTCTTGGCCAGCTCCTCAACGCCCAGAGCAACATCCAACTTGTCGAGCTCAACGATAGAATCACCAATCTCACCGTTGTGAGCCTTAGCGAAGGTGTAGGTCATACCACCGCAGAGGATGAGCTTGTCGACCTTGCCCAGCAGGTTCTCGATGATACCAATCTTGGAAGAAACCTTCGAACCACCCATGATGGCGACGAACGGGCGCTTGATGTTAGAGAGGACTGCGTCAACAGCCTGAACCTCCTTCTCCATCAGAAGACCGAGCATCTTGTTGTCAGCATCGAAGTAGTCAGCGATGACAGCGGTGGAAGCGTGCTTGCGGTGAGCGGTACCGAAGGCATCCATCACATAGCAGTCAGCGTAAGAAGCCAGCGTCTTGGCAAACTCCTTCTGGCTGGCCTTCATAGCCTTCTTGGCCTCGTCGTATTCGGGAGTACCCTTCTCGACACCTACGGGCTTGCCTTCCTCCTCGGGATAGAAGCGCAGGTTCTCGAGCAGCAGAGCCTCGCCCATCTTCAGGGCAGCAGCCTGCTCCTGAGCCTTGGCGCAGTCGGGAGCGAATGCCACGGGAACACCCAGTGCCTTCTCAACAGCCTCGCGAATCTGACCCAGCGACTTCTTCATGTCTACCTTACCTTTGGGCTTGCCCATGTGTGACATGATGATGACAGCACCACCGTCAGCCAGAATCTTCTTCAGGGTGGGGAGGGCACCGCGGATGCGGGTGTCGTCAGTAATCTTACCATTCTCGTCCAGGGGTACGTTGAAGTCTACACGTACAATTGCCTTCTTACCGGCAAAATTCATTTCGTTGATAGTCATAATAATAGTTATTTAATAAGTGTGAACTTTCAAAACGATTGCAAAGATACAATATTTAATTGATAATTGAGAAGGTATAGGTGATAATTTAAGTCTTTTTTACGTACTTTTAGAAGCGGTAGGTCATGCCGAGTGTGAGGGCGCGGTTATGGTAGAGGTAGGGCAGCAGTTGCAGGGACATGGATGGCATGCCTGCCAGGTCGTGGAAGTCGGCAAAGACGTTGCAATGGTGCCCCAGGTCCTTGTTCACCTTCAGCGAGGCAAACAGGTGGGGATGGTTGCCGTATTTCTCCTGCCGGCTGTGGTACAGCAGGGTCGATGACAGGCGCCAGCCGTGACCCGGCAGCAGGGCAGGGGAGCACCGCAGCGTGAAGTAATTGTCGTACTGTGCTGGCATTAGCTCGTCATCGGCACGATGCTCGTGGTAGAAGTTGGCTCCGGCTGTCAGCCTGAGCATTCCTTGGTGCCAGGTGATGGACGTCTTGATGCCTGTGGTCTCTTCGCGTGGGGTGGGGAGGTCGGTCTTCCAACTGTGTACCGCGCTGCCGAAGACGGTCACGTTCTTCTGCTGGAAGGTGTAGCGCAGTTCGGCACGCCACACCATGTTGGTCTCGTAGTTGGTGTTGAGCGCCAGTTCTCCCATGACATCCTCGTAGAAGTCGTCGATGGTGGGGATGTAGAAGTCGCGGTTGAAGGCTCCCTGTACGTAGTGGTGTCCCCACTTGTAGCCTACGCTGGCCAGATAGCTGTTGGCATTCCTGTAGTGCGACCACATCTCATGTGCCTCGTCGTCATTGCGGTTCCAGTAGCCAAGCAGCGTGAAACGGTTGCCTAACGTGATGGTCCAGGGACCATGCAGGTAGTTCAGTTGTGCGTAGAGGTCGTTCTTGAGGTATTGTTGGCGGTTCATCCCGATGAGCCAGCTGTTGTCGTAGCCCACCTCCCATCCGGCCAATAGGCTGAGGTCATCGGTCAGCAATGGCGTGGTCAGCTCGGTGAAGAAGTAGGGTGCGGCATCGCGCTGCGACAGGCCCAGACTCTTGATGTTGGTAAAGGCACTACCCACTTCTGTCAGCAGTTCGGCCCCCTTGTCGTTCAGTGTGCGCAGGTAGCTGACGGTGAGCACGCCTAAGCGCTCCTTGTTGGGTGACGGATAGGTGTCATTCTGGTTATGATAGTATGCCTTGCCGTCGTTATACTGATGGAAGAGCTTGATGGTCAGGTTGTCCTTGGGGCTGATAGTCCAGTCTACGCTGACGTGGGCGTCCTGCACCAGATGCCGCTGGCTGAATCCGACGTCTTCCATGTAGCTTCCCTTAGCGAAGTGCTGGTTGCCCAGGAAGTAGCCTCGCACGCTGACTTGTCGCTGCCGGGTCTTGACATCGGCGTATGCGAGACCATTGCCATACGTGCTGCCCTCTACCGTAGCCTTGCCTGTCGTACCGTCCTTGTCGGCCTCCTTGTAGATGATGTTGATGACACCGTCCACTCCTCCCACGCCTTGTGATATGGAAGGATGGGTGTAGACGTCTATCGTTTCTACCTCGTTAGCCTTGACCATCTTTAGGAAGGTCTCGTTGTCCATGAAAAGGTCTATGTCGTCGACACACAGGATGAAGTTGTCGTTCAGCGTCCTGGCATTATCCGTCAGCACTTCCGGGCACAGCATCAGCACGTCCATCAGGGTCATCTCGCTGTCCGGGTTCAAAGCCCCGACATGGATGACGTAGTGGTCGCCCTGAAAATCTATCAGGGCATCGTCGCTCCAGGCTGCCAACTGATGCCAGCACAGGAGTATGGTGATAAGGAACCATCGCAGTCGTTTTGTCATATTTGGCGGCAAAGGTACGAAATAATTGTGAATAGTGAATGGTTAATTATGATTTATTTCGTACCTTTGCCGGTGATATGGAAAAAGACAGCGTATTAATTCTCAGCGGTGGGGTAGATTCCACCACCTTATTATATGATGAGCAGGAGCGTATAGCTCTGGCCATCTCGTTCGACTACGGCTCGAAGCATAACAAGCGGGAGATACCCTTTGCACAGTTGCATTGTGAGCGGCTGGGCATTCGGCATATCGTGATTCCGCTGGACTTCATGACAAAGTACTTCCAGAGTTCGCTGTTGGAGGGGGGCGAGGAGATACCCGAAGGCCACTATGCTGACGAGAACATGAAGTCGACGGTGGTGCCGTTCCGCAATGGCATCATGCTCTCCATAGCCGTGGGTATTGCCGAGAGCAACGGACTGAAATATGTCATGATGGCCAATCACGGTGGCGACCACACCATCTATCCTGATTGTCGCCCGGAATTTGTCGATGCTTTTGACCAGGCAGCCTGTGCCGGCACCTTCGTCAACGTCCACCTGCGCTCGCCATACACCAACATCACCAAGGCTGACATTGCCCGTCGGGGCAAGGCGTTAGGCATAGACTATAGCGAGACGTGGTCGTGCTACAAGGGTGGGGAACACCACTGCGGCAAGTGCGG
>CACXAG010000201.1 GCA_902765585.1 uncultured Prevotellaceae bacterium | reverse complement strand
CCAGCCTTTTGGCCGTTCACATAGACATCAGCCTTCTGATACACGCCCTCGAAGTGGAGTTTTACCACCTCGCCGTTAGGAGTCTTGAATGTCTTGCGGTACTCGCCCTTGCCGGCCTCGAACCATCCTCCGCCTGTTCCCGTAGCTCCTTTACCCGAATTGGGCCCTTCAAAGATGTCCCAATCGTGCGGCAAGTCGACGGTCTGCGTCGTTCCATTGTGAGTAAACTGCCAGCCGAAGTCAAACAGCTGCCTTTTTGTCTGTGCCGATGCTGAAACCGCTGCGATGACCAGCATCATGGTAATCATGATCTTCTTCATTTTCAAAATCATTTAAATCTGCTTGCAAATTTACGAATTATTGCCGATATTGTACCATAATTGCAAAAAAAATTTGGAAGTTTGGAATATTATTCGTATATTTGCGCCATAATCGTCGCGAGAACGGGCTGTACCGTCCTTGCCCCAAATATACCAATAACGGATGAAGCTGAAAGATTTCTTTGCTTTTAAGGACTGGCTATCGTATCGACAGAAGGTAGGTTTGCTGGTTTTAGCGGGCGTCGTATGCGGCCTCGGCGGATTATTTATGTATCTGCTCAGGGCGCATACCTATTTTATAGGAGACAACCCGTCGGCCTGCGTCAACTGCCACATCATGACACCTTACTACGCTACGTGGAGCCACTCGTCGCACGGACGTATAGACCATCAGTCTAATGGTGCCACCTGCAATGACTGTCACGTGCCCCATCAGAACTTGGCCGTGTATTATGGTTTCAAGGCGGTTGACGGCTTGAAGCATACGGCGTATTTCGTGGGCCACATGGAGCATCAGGCCATCAAGGCCGAGACGCTGACAGGTCAGGTGGTGATGGACAACTGCATCCGCTGTCACGAACAGTTGAACACGGAGTTTGTAAAGACGGGCCGCATGGGCTATATGACGCAGCAGGCTCAGGGCGGCAAGGTATGCTGGGACTGTCATCGCAACGTGCCCCACGGCGGCATGAACTCGCTGATGGCGACACCTGGAGCCGAGGGAGTGACACCGCTGCCACCGTCGCCCGTACCTGAGTGGTTACAAAAGATGATAAACTAAACAACGAATTGAACGAAATTCACGAATTAATAAAAAACGAAATATTATGGCAAAGCAATTGAAACAATGGCAAGGTTGGATTCTCTTCGGAGGATCGATGGCAGTGGTCTTTGTCCTGGGACTACTCGTTTCGTCGCTGATGGAGCGCAGGGCCGAGGTGGCCAGTGTGTTCAACAACAAGCGAACCGTGTTTGAGGACTCGATAGTGGCTCAGAACGAGAAGTTCAAGGCCGACTATCCGCGTGAGTACGAGACGTGGGCTCAAACCATCGACACCACGTTTAAGTCGAAGTACAACTCGTCGCAGGAGGTGGATGTGCTCGAACAGCGTCCTGAGATGGTGGTGCTGTGGGCTGGCTACGCCTTTTCGCGTCACTACAACACCCCTCGTGGTCACAGGCATGCCCTGGAGGATATGCGCAAGATTCTGCGTACAGGCAATCCTGGCATCCAGATTACGCCAGACTCCATCGCTGCTGACATGCAGCCAGCAACCTGTTGGACGTGTAAGGGTCCCGATGTGCCTCGCATGATGCGTGAACTCAGCGGCTCGAATTCCGTTTTCGACCCCGCTAACTTCTACGCCAAGAAGTGGAGCGAGCTGGGTGCCGAAGAGGTGAACACCATCGGCTGCTCCGACTGTCACGATGCCCGCACCATGGATTTGCGTCCTGCCCGTCCTGCCCTCTACGAGGCTTTTGCCCGTCGCGGTCTGAACGTGAAGAATGCCACCCATCAGGAGATGCGCTCATTAGTATGCGCCCAGTGCCACGTGGAGTACTACTTCATCAAGCCTAACGACGAGAAGAATCCCGGCAAGGCCAACTATCTCGTATTCCCGCACGACAAGGGGCTGACCTGCGAGGCTGCCGAGGAATACTACGACGAGATTGGCTTCTACGACTATATCCATCCGCTGTCGAAGACTAAGATTCTGAAGGCCCAGCATCCGGGTTGGGAAATGTCGCAGCACGGCATCCACGCCCAGCGCGGCGTATCGTGTGCCGACTGCCACATGCCGTATAAGCAGGAGGGCGGCGTGAAGTTCTCTGACCACCAGGTTCAGTCGCCGTTGGCCAAGATTGACCGCACCTGTCAGACCTGCCACCGTCAGGATGCCGAGGTGTTGCGCCAGAACGTCTATGACCGTCAGGAGAAGTGCAACGAGGTGCGCGACCGTGCCGAGCAGGAACTGGCCCGTGCCCACTTCGAGGCTAAGTTCATCATCGACAAGGGTGCAACTGAGGCTGAGATGGCTCCCATTCAGGCCCTGTTACGCAAGAGTCAGTGGCGCTGGGACTATGCCATCGCCTCGCATGGTGCTACCTTCCATGCACCGCAGGAGGTTGTTCGTCTGCTCTCCCACTCCGTCGACTATGCCCAGCAAGCCCGCTTGCTCATTGCCCGCGTAGCCGCCAAGCATGGCCATACCGATGCCATCCCCGTACCCGACTACAGCACCAAGGCTAAGGCTCAGGCTGCTATCGGTCTTGACATGAAGACCTTGAACGAGAACAAGCAGAAGTTCCTGCAGGAGATTGAGCCCAAGTGGATTGAGGAGGCAAAGAAGAACGGCAAGCTCATCGAAATCTGATGTGGACTAAACCCTGGACTTTTAAGGAAGGCTTCCTCATTGGAGGAGGCCTTATCTTTGCAGGACTGGCGCTACAGTTGAGCGTCGGGTCTGTGGTGTGGGAGGCGTTTGCGTGGCCTGCCAACGGCATCGTGCTGGCAGGATTCCTGGCCATCATCGCCCTTGTATTTCTGCTCAGAAAGAAGGTTTATGCCTTCCAGTTTGTTGGTACCTATCAGGCAGCGATACCAGCGATGGTGTATGCTTTGGCACTGACCATCATCATGGGACTGACGCGACAACAGGTGGGCGGCACATGGCTGAACAATATGCTGTCGTTCTGGCCCTTTGTGCTCGTTTATGTGTACATCGCGACGATTCTGGGGGTTGTTACGCTGAAGCGGATATTGAAGTTGCGACAGAGTCGTAGCATACGGGAAATAGCCTTCCTGCTGAACCACCTGGGGCTTTTCTTAGCGCTCACCACTGCCACCCTCGGCAATGCCGACATGCAGCGAGTGAAGATGATTTGTGGTGTAGGCGAGCCTGAATGGCGGGCACTGGCACAGAGTGGAACCGTCAAGGAGATGCCGATAGCCATCGAACTGAAGAAGTTTATCATGGAGACTTACGATGACGGTAAGCCCAAACGCTTCGCCTCGGAGATTCAGATACTGACCAAGACGGGCAAGAACATCGAGACCACCGTAGATGTGAACAAGCCCTTCGAGGTGGACGGCTGGAAAATCTATCAGTACGGCTACGACACGCAGATGGGGCCCCAAAGTCAGATTTCGATATTCGAACTGGTCAGCGACCCGTGGATGCCTTGGGTCTATGCAGGCATCTATATGATGCTGGCGGGAGCGGTGCTGCTGGTGGTCTATACCCGTTGGCGCATGAAACGGCTGTTGCCCATAGGAGCATTGCTGGTGGTGGCATTAGTCATTGTCAGCTACCTGATGCCCATCGTCCGTTCTAACACCCTCGTACCTGCCCTGCAAAGCCCGTGGTTCTTCCCCCACATCCTGGTCTATATCGTGTGCTACTCGCTGATGGGTGTCGCTGCGATAATAGCCAT
>CACXAG010000200.1 GCA_902765585.1 uncultured Prevotellaceae bacterium | reverse complement strand
CTTGTGATTGACGATATCGTCCCAGATGGCGCTGAGGTTCTTCAGCAACTGCGCCTCGCCGGTCTCGGCATAGAGGTCGGCGACACCGGCATAGAGGTAATTGGCACGGACGGCATGGCCCATAGCCTCGTACTGGTCACGGAACTTGTGGCGGTCCTGGTTGTGGTCCTCGCCGTTGGTGACGCTGTCGCGGATGGCAATGAGTCCCTTGGCCAGCTCCAGATACTTGGGGTCGCCGGTCTCGCGGTACATCTCGGCAGCTCCCATATAGTGGCTGGGACAGATGGCGTTGCGCGAGAGCTCGGCAGCGTCGTTGGTCAGGAAGTTATACAGGAAGTCGGCAGCCTTCCGCCCGCAATCGAAGAGGGTGGTCTTGCCCGTGGCGCGCTTGTGGACGATGCCGGCGGTCATGAGGTGGCCGAGGTTATAGGTCTCGAAATTCAGGCGTGAGGCGAAGGCGTGGGCCTGGTCTTTGCCAATCTCAATACCAGCAGCATTATCAGTACCTGCATGGCTGTCGATGCCAGCGTTACGCTCGCTGATGACGACGGGCGTGTGGATATAGCCGTCGGCACGCTGGGCGAGTGCGACCTGCTCGATGAAGCGGTCCATGAGGGTGTCGAGCTTGGCGTCCTTGGTGACGGCATAGACGGCGGCGCAGGCCTCTAACCACTTATACATATCTCCGTCGTGGAAGGGAGGCCCGTGGTGCTTGCCTTTAACGGTGCCGGCAGCCACCTCGAAATTGCGGAAACCATGCGAGCCATGCTTGCCGTCGGCATCGAGCGTTTCCCACGGGGTGTTCCACGTGTTCCACATCTCCCACACGCCGATGCTGTGCATGGTGTCGAAGACGTTACCCCAGAAACCGCCTGTCCAGCGCACGGCGCCCATGGGGAGGTTCTGCATCTTGGCTTGCTGACTGCGGCTCATGTCGGTGAGGCCTTGGGCGTGGAGGGTTGCTGTGACACAGCAACACACAAAACAGGAGAGGAGGAATCGTTTCATCATATTGTTTACTTCAATTTTTCAATTCTCTAATTCTTCAATTTTATTATAGACGCACCAGCGGCAGAAATGTCACCTTGGGCAACACAACGAAAACGGACATGCCGCACAGACGGCACATCCGTTTTCATGACGTTAAGAACAATGATTATCCTTATTCCTGGTTACCCTCGGGACGCTGTCCATTGGGACGGGGACCGCCGCGGTGTCCACCTCTCTGTCCGAAAGGACGACCCGGACGCATGCGCATCTGCTGGTACTGCTTGTACTGATCTTCGCTCAGAATCTTCTGCATGCGCTGCTCGTACTCCTTGTTCAGGTCAACCACCTTCGCCTTCTGGTCGTCGGTCAGTTTCAGTTCCTTGGCCATAAACTCCACCATCATCTCCGGTGTCGGACGGCGCGGACCCTGCTGGTCGGCATTTTGCTGTTTGTCACTTTGTGCCATGGCTGCGGTCATCGACACGAGAGCTACCATCGTTAAAACAATCTTTTTCATAATCCTTAAAATTTTTTAGTTCGTTAATGAATATGTATTTATGTCTGTTGTTCATTTACACTCTTATGACGATGCAAAGGTATGAAAAGTTTAACCGCCCACCGAAAAGTTTCAGCGAACGGTCATTTTTATCCTGCGAACAGGCCCTTATAGTCAGCAAATAAACTTCAATCCTTCAATTCTACTTCCTCAGGGCGATGTTGTAGTTATAGTATTGCGGATTGCCCGTCACGTCTTCGAGAACGCGGATGAATGGCGGGAAGTTGACACTCTCCTGCTGGGCTACACCCTTGGTCTCGAGGATGACGAGATCGTTGACGGGTTCATGGAAGGAGTCTACCTCGAAGTACTGTCCGCTCCAGATGAAGCTGCGGCGCGTCTTGCGGATGGTAGCACGATAGGGGTCGGCCTGCTGCAGCAGCGACTCATAGAGTGCATTGCTGACCTGTCGCTCCGTCTCGAGCACCTCAGTCGCTGAGATGCGCTTCTTCGTCTTGTGCACGTTGACCACCTCGCCATGCCAGCTGCGGCGGCGCAGACGCACCTCGCAGTCGGGATCGGCCACCAGATAGGTCTGGCATATCTCGCTCTCGACGCACTCGGGCAACGGACCTGTCAGTTCCACGATATAGGTGCGCTCGTCCTCGATGGGCTGTGGAATGCCCAGCACATTCGATATCTCCTTCAGCACGCGGTTGAGCTTGGTGTCGAAGTTGTCGTGGTTGTTGATGACGCGCAGGTGTGGGTGGCCGGTCCAGGCGCGGTTTACCTTCTTGTCTAAGTCGCGTGCTAGCCGCAGGCCTTCCTCGTTGGCCTGTTCGTAGCGGGTGGCATTGGTGGCTACCGTATAGTACTGCTCGGCACCGTCGGCAGCACTCACCAGGTGCAGCACGGCATCGTAGCGGTGGCGCAACTGGTTGGTATCGGTATGGCACTTCTGGCAGAGTTCGTCCCACATCTCCGGGGCGATATAGGCCGAGATGTCCATGGTACCGCGGTCGCAGACGAGGAATGTCGGCTTGGTGCAAGTCTCAGCCAACCGCATAAAACTGTCCTCCAAGGCCAGCTGGGTCTCAAGGATGGCCAATTCACCCTCATAGTAGAGCTTGGGGTTGGGCGTCAGGTAGCTCCAGCCGCCCTGACTGTAGAGGGTGGGCACTTCGGGTACGGTGAACACTTTGAAACCGAGATTCGAGAAATGCTCGATGATGCGGACAAGTGCCGTAGTCTTGCCAGCACAGGGACCGCCTGTCAGTACGATGCGCTTGATGTCTTTCATTGCGTTTTAAGTTTTTTGCGGCTACAAAGGTAAGAAATAATTTTCAGATGACAAAATAAATAGACAACCGTCTTAAAATAAAATTAAAGAAATGAAGAATTGAAAGATTGAAGAACTGAAAAAGATGAAACGATTCATAGCCTGTCTTTTTGCTCTCCAGACGGTTTTCTGTTTTGCCGGGGAAATCGTGGTTCGTGAGGGCGAAAGCATACACGACGCCCTGCGCCAGGCCCGAGAGTGGCGGCGCACAAACGACCCTCGCTGCCAGGGCGGCATCACCATCACCCTCCAGGAAGGCCGTTACTATATGAGCGAACCATTGTTCCTACGTCCTGAGGACAGCGGCACGAAGGAGTCGCCGCTCATCATCCGCGGTAGCGGCAAACACAAGAGCGTCATCTGTGGCGATGCCCGACAACGTCACACCCAGTTGTGGCCGTTAAAAGAACCAGATGACAGTCTTCCGAAGAAAATACATGACGACGGTCTTCCGTGGCAAGGCATGGAGCGCATGATTGATTTCAATCCTGCCGATCGCACCATCACCATACCCACGCCGCCCGACTCTGTGCTTCGAGATTTTGTCTCGAAGAAGATCCCGCTCGAAATGGTGGTCCACCAGCGCTGGGCCATCGCCATCCTCCGTGTCAAGGACATACGTGTTGACAACGGTTTTGCCGTTGTCTCCTTCCTGGAGCCCGAAAGCCGTCTGGAGTTCGAGCACCCCTGGCCACAACCCGTCATCGGAGGAGAGAAGGGCAATAGTTCTTTCCTGCTGCGCACTACAGAACAGCGCGACGGTATTGAGCAGCTAGTCGTCATCGACGGTGCCAACTACGTAAAATTCGAAGGCTTAACCTTCAAACACACATGCTGGAACCGTCCATTGCACAAAGGGCACGTCACCCTGCAGGGTGGTTTCCCCATCGTCGATGCCTACAAACTGGCGGTCCCAGGTTTGCCCTGGGACAAAGACCTTGAAAACCAAGCCTGGGTAGAGCGCCCTGTGAGTGCTGTCACCGTGCGCAATGCCCATCACGTTGACTTCCACTCGGTGCTGTTCGAGAATCTGGCTGCCACG
>CACXAG010000199.1 GCA_902765585.1 uncultured Prevotellaceae bacterium | reverse complement strand
CTGCTTACACACAGCTTTACCCTGAATGTGCTTCCCTTGTTCACTTCGCTGATAACGCTGACTGAGCCTTTGTGCCCTTCTGCCATCCGCTTGACAAGCGAGAGCCCGATTCCCCAACCTGAAGATGTGGCATTATAGCCACGGCGTGTTTGATAATACCGGTTGAAAATATTGGCTAGTTCCTCTTTGACGATACCGATGCCGGTATCAGTCACTTCAATATTCAAGTATTCTTTCCCTTCATCGGCCTCGATTTGTCCGGTCACCGTCACTCTGCCGCCATCGGGAGTAAACTTCAGGGCATTGGAGAGAAGGTTGCCCACGATATGCTCTAAGTATTGTGGCGAAAACCACACTTGCTCGCCGTTGTCTTCCAACATGAGGACCAGCTTGATGTCCTTCTCACGGGCGGCTTCCCTGAATGGTTGGACAGCACGGCTGAGGAACTCCATAGGATTGCCTTGTTGTACGTAAAGATGGAAAGCATCGGTTTCCACTTTGTTGTAGGTGACGAGTTCATCGACCAATTGCTCTATCTTCTTCGTGTTTTTCAATGCAATTTCCACATTGCGTTGTCCGTCGATGGGCAAATGCTGCTGTCTAAGGATATTCTTCAGCGGTGCGATAACTAGCGACAGTGGGGTCTTCAATTCATGTGACACAGACGTGAAAAATTCAAATTTTGCCTGGTCTATGGCCTTGATTTTCTCGTTTTCCATCTCCGCTAGCCTAATGGTCTCCCGGCTCTTCTGTCTGCTTCGGTAATAATGCCACATCAGCCAGATGATGGCTGAAAATATCAGCAGATAAATGAGCTTTGCCCACCATGATTGCCACCAAGGCGGACTGACAATAATTTTAAGTTGCCGTTCTGGACATTTGCTCCAGTCTTCCCCCATCTCATTGGCCCTGACGTGTAGAACGTAGGTGCCAGGAGCCAGCTGATAACCACTCAGCTGATGTTGTGCACCTACATCCCGCCAATCTTGGTCAATGCCATCCATGCGTATCTGGTAGCGTACAATACCTGCCGTCGCAGGACGTATGACGCCATAAGTAATAGTGAAGTGCCGCGCTTCATCGTACGTGAGCCTGAGCGTTTCGTTCTCATTCCCACTCCAATGTATTTTATGCTGCCTATTGCTTGCTTTCAGTTGTGAGGAGAGAAATGAAACCATCCCTTGTACGGTGCCAAAATAAAGCCGCCCATCGTGCCCCACCAGTGAAGAGGAGAAATTAAACTGGTTGGTGGGAAGACCATTGTCTGTAGTATATCGGGTGATGCGTTCATTCTTGATGTCAATCTTGATCAGCCCTTGGTTAGTAGAAACCCACAAGCAGTGGTCTCCATCTTCAGCAATGCTGCAGATGGTGTAGTGTGGCATTAGCCACCCTTTGCCAATGGCCTGTATTTGGTCAGCGTCCTGCTGTCTTATGAACTGCAGTCCGCTGATATTGGTGCCTATGAACATCGTGCCTCTGCTGTCTTCAAAGAGGCAAGTGATGTAATTGTCGTTCAGTCCGTTCTGTCCCTTTTTCCAGTGAGTTATCTTGCCACTTTTGCCATCAATGCGATATAAGCCGACGTCTGCCATACCTGCCCAGACGTTATCATTATGGTCAACGCACAGGGTGTAGACAAATCGGTTATCCAACTGCACATCGCCTGTTTTGACGAAAGTGTCAGTCGCTTTATCGTAATACCGCAAACCCTGCGTGGTGGCCAACCAGATTCGCCCGTTTTTCTGTCGTGCGATGTAAAATATGGCATCAGAGTCAAGCCCGCGTTCTCGAAGATAGCGACGAGTGGCACCAGTCTTCAGGTTGTAAAGGAACAGGCCATTGCGAAACGTACCAATCCATAAGATTTGCTTCTCTTTGTCATAATATAGGCTGTGTATGTTTTTGCCTAAATTTGGAATATTGGTGAAAGTCTGGCTCTCCCCTGTCTTCAGATTAATTTTCAACAGGCCGTCTCCTTCCGTTGACACCCATAGCATATCTGGTTCTGTTTCTATCATGGTGCGCAATACACGTCCCTTTAGATAACCTTTTTCTGTTCCAGGCTGCATCCAACGAAAATTTAAGGCATCATTCAGCATGATGTCGACACCACCGAAGTATGTGCCCACCCAGCGGTTGCCCTCTTCATCGGACAGCAGTGCATAGACAGCGTTGTCACTTAGCAGATTTGGATGCAGTTGGTCATGGTGCAGCACTTCTGTCGTCCCGTCGGCTTTAAGGATGAAAATTCCGTTTCCAGTACCAAAGCTGATATTGTGAACATCGTCTTCGTCTATGCACCGTACTAATTCTGAGGGGAAATAGACTTGCACCTCCTCTCTTCCCAAATCGATGCAACTGACCCCTTTGCCATTCCTGCCAATCCAAAGCCGGCCGGCATGATCCACCATCATCGGCACCACCCCGTCGGCTCCTGTCAGAAAATCCTTGTAATATTTGGTGTCAAGTTGGGTGAAGCGAGTCAACTTACGGTCGTAACGGCTGATGCTTGTATTCGATGCAAAGAAGAGGTTGCCTTGGGCGTCATTGGTTAGGGATACGATAAAACCGGCATCGGGGGTTGGCAACAATGTCAGTGAGTCGCCTCGCTCGTCAAACAAAAATAGTCCATTGCCTGCAAAGACAATCTTTCCCTCACTGGTTTCAGCTATGCTCAGTATATTTTCCCTGTCACTACTGTAAGTCCGGAAATCGTCTGTCTTAGGGTTATAGCGGCTCATGCCTTCTGGTGTGCAGACCCAAACGCGCCCACGACTGTCTGTGAATATTTTTTTCACGAAACTGTTGGCCAGCGACCTATTGTTCCCAAGCTCATGGTAGTAGCATCTCATCTCATATCCGTCGTAGCGCACCAGGCCATTGCGTGTGCCTATCCAAACATAGCCCTGCTTATCTTGAGCCAATGCCTCTACTTGCTTATGAGGCAAGCCCTCCTGACTTCCGATATGCTTGAAAAAATAACTGTAACCCATTACCGGAGAAAGCCCCGACAACAGGAAACCAAAAACCAAAAGACATTTATTTGCAATTCGTTTTACCACAGCACAAAGTTACACATTTTTTGGATATTCCATTCATCATTCACAAACAATCTACATTATTACGGTCATTGATTTCCTATTGTAAGCCTGCCTTGGATGAAAGTTGCTGTGGCAATATGCATCAGTCGGGGGTGTATCTTCGTATGTGAGAAGTGTGAGTGAAACACGATACGCAACTGACCATCATGGTCTGTAAAAAGGGAGTGATGACCACATCCAGCAAGACCGTTCCAACGGTGAAGTATTGGGTTCTTCTCTGATTTTGTCCAGACTGCATCTATCGTTGGGGCAGTTGCGTAACCGACAGCATAGTCCTGACTTTGATAGTCATTGGCTGAGTAGGTGAGATAGTATTGGCCGCCGTGCTTGATGACGAAGGGCCCCTCACAGACACGCCCCAACCGGCCTTCCCATGGCTCGGTGACATGGATACACTCGCGCAGCGTACCAGCAACCGGGGTCATAAGATTGCTATCGAGGCGGCATCGCCAAATGCAATTGCCATCTGTAAAGCGGACGAAGAAGAGCCATGCCGAACCATCATCGTCGAAAAAAACGCTGGAGTCGATGCATTTCTCGTCACCCAGCAGCGACTGCATCATCCGAGTGCCTTGCTGTCGGAAAGGGCCTAATGGAGAGTTAGCAACAGCGACATACAAGTGCTCATTGGCTGAGTAATACATATAATATCTGCCATTCTTATGGTAGACTTCCGGTGCCCAAAACCAGCGTTCTTCTGTCGTGTTCACTTTGGAGAGTGCCAGTCCTTGAAATTTCCATGTCTGCAGGTCTGTGGAAGTATA